>PFKD01000046.1 GCA_002784125.1 Flexibacter sp. CG_4_10_14_3_um_filter_32_15 | reverse complement strand
TTTAACTTTGTAAATTGAATTTACTCTGATAGTTAAAGTGTGTTTAAATACACTGAAAGCAGTATAAAAAGTTTCGTGCGTTTACCCTAATAATTTATTAAAAATACGATTAATAAATTTGTTTTTTCTCAAAATCAGATAACTACATTAGAACCCTACGCTAATTTTGCCCTACTTTTTTGAAACCTATTCTGATAAGCTACACACATCATTTACTCATTATTCCAAAAAATTAAATGGAACTATTATTCGTTTTTTGATTTGGAAAGGTAAATATCTATCTGACAAAAATTTTTTACTGGTTGTCAGTATTTTTATAGGCATTTTGTCTGGTATGGCTGCCATGTTTTTACGCACTACTGTACTTTGGGTAGAACATCATTTGGCTTCATCAAGTCAGTTTTCTGAAAATTATAATTATGGATTGCTTTTTTATCCTACTGTTGGACTTCTAATTACGGCATTTTTGGCAAATGTAGTTTTTAAAACGGATTTTGGACACGGTTTTACAGATATTCTCTATACCATTTCCAAAAAAGATGGAAAAATAAAATTTAGTAATATCTACTCTCGTATGTTGGGAGCGATTTTTACGGTTGGTTTTGGTGGTTCTGCTGGTTTGGAAGCTCCTATCGTGATGTCAGGCGCAGCCATTGGTTCAAATGTTTCGACGGCGATGCTTTTTGCCAAGAAAAAAAGAATTTTATTGATTGCTTGTGGGGTAGCTGGTACGATTGCAGCTATTTTTGATGCGCCTATCGGAGGAGTTATTTTTGCTGCTGAAGTAATTTTATTTGATGTCAGCATTGCTAACATTGTCCCTATTTTACTCGCTTCTGTGGCTGCAAAACTTACAGCTTTGGTTTTGGGTGGCGATGATGCCCTTTTTACATTTCGCCTAAAAGATGCTTTCCAAACGATAGATGTTCCTTACTGTATTTTTTTGGGAGTTATTTGTGGCTTTTTGTCGCTTTATTTTATAGTTGTAGTCAAAAAAGTAAATCAAACGGCTAATAAAATTCCAAACCCATACCTAAAGGCTCTTATTGGAGGCCTTGTACTTTCTGCTTTGATTGTCGTTTTTCCTTCTGTATATGGTGAAGGAACAATGCTTTTGAAATCTCTTTTGAATGGTAGCGAAATTGTCATTTTTGCCAACAGTATTATTTTTAAAGAATTGCCTCCTCAATGGTTATTTCTGACGTATGTTTTGGTAATGCTTTTGTTCAAATGTGTTGCTTCTGCCATTACGATTGCAGCAGGAGGAAGTGGAGGAACATTTGCGCCTTCGTTATTTTTGGGAGGGGTTTTGGGTTTTACTTTTGCCAGAATAATTAATATTTTGGGTTGGGAAAATCTATCAGAAAGTAATTTTATTCTCTTTGGAATGTGTGCTGCCATTTGTGGCGTTCAGTATGCACCTTTAGCAGCTATATTTTTGATTGCCGAACTGACTGGTGGCTACGAATTATTTGTACCTTTGATGCTTATTTCTGCTGTTACTTATATTACGGTTACTTATTTTGAGCCTCACTCGCCTTACACAAGAGAATTAATAGCAAAAGGAGATATTATCAAAGGCAACCAAGATAAAAAAGTCCTTAGCAATCTCAAAATCAACAAATTAATAGAAAAAGATTTTAAAACACTTCCTGAAAAAGGAACGCTAAAAGACCTTGTAAATGCAATCAAACTTAGTCAGCGTAATTTGTTTCCTGTCTTGAATGAAGAAAAAGAATTTGTAGGAATGATTATACTCAATGATGTCAGAAAACTAATGTTTGAGTCTGAAAAATACGAAACGATTACCTTACGGAATTTGATGCAACGCCCTTCTGAAATTGTAGAATATGGCGAAACAATGGATACCGTTATGAAGAAATTTGAGAGTAGTGGAGCATGGAATTTGCCCGTTATCAAAAATGGAAAATATCTAGGTTTTGTATCAAAATCAACCATTTTTAATAAATATAGAGAGGGAATGCAAGAAGAAAATGAGGAGGCTTGGTAGAACAGAATTCTAAAAAATGTAACTATTGCGTATAAATTATTTAAAAAAAATCCATTCAAAAAAATATTTTTCTTGAATGGATTTTGTGTGTTTCTCCCCATTATCATCGTCCGATTACGGACGATTGCTAAGGGATTTTTTTATTGATTCCGTCAGAATTGAAACGTTGATAATGGTCGGTAATCCGACCTTAGCAAGCGTTGAAAACAGTTTATTACTTCAAAATCGCTCTTGAAATAACGAGTTTCTGAATTTCAGAAGTTCCCTCGCCGATTGTACACAATTTAGAATCTCTGTAATATTTCTCTACTGGAAAATCTTTTGTATATCCATATCCACCAAAAATCTGTACAGCTTCAGTTGCTACTTTTACACACATTTCAGAAGCAACATATTTTGCCATTGCAGATTCTTTATTTACACTTTTTCCTTTGTTTTTAAGGTCGGCTGCTTGACGAGTAAGAAGTTCTGAAATTTCTACATCGGTAGCCATTTCTGCTAATTTAAAGGCAATCGCTTGGAAGTTTGCAATCGGTTGATTGAACTGCTCACGCTCTTTTGCATAAACAAGAGAATGACGCAAAGCACCTTGTGCAATTCCCAAACTAAGGGCAGCAATCGAAATACGTCCACCATCCAAGACTTTCAATGACTGAACAAATCCATCGCCTACTTCTCCTAAAATATTATCTTTATGCACTCTACAATTATCAAAAACGAGTTCAGCCGTTTCAGAAAGACGCATTCCTAACTTGTCCTCTTTACGTCCACCAGAAAAACCTTCTGTTGTTTTTTCGATAACAAAAGCCGTCATTCCATGAGAATCGCCTACTTCTCCAGTACGAACAATTACAACAGCAATATCGCCACTTTTACCGTGTGTAATGAAGTTTTTTGTACCATTAATTATCCAATAATCGCCATCTTGAACA
This sequence comes from Flexibacter sp. CG_4_10_14_3_um_filter_32_15, assembly GCA_002784125.1. GTDB lineage: Bacteria > Bacteroidota > Bacteroidia > Cytophagales > Bernardetiaceae > Bernardetia. Next base: position 8,069 of record PFKD01000046.1, on the reverse strand, counting down.
GCAGTAGTACGCATATTTCCTGCATCCGAACCTGTGTTGGCTTCTGTAAGTCCCCACGCACCAATCCATTCAGCAGTTGCTAATTTTGGCAACCAACGCTTTTTTTGTTCTTCGTTTCCAAACTGCAAAATATGCCCTGTACAGAGTGAATTATGAGCAGCCATAGAAAGACCGATTGAAGGGTCAATAACAGCAAGTTCTGAAATTGCAGTTACATATTCTTGATAACCAAAACCACTTCCTCCGTACTGTTCTGGCACTAAAACGCCCATTAAACCCAAATTTCCTAGTTCTTTCATTACTTCGATAGGGAAATATTGGTCATCGTCCCATTTATTACGAAAAGGAGTGATGGCACGTTCTCCAAAATCTTGTACCATTTTGGCAATCATTTGAAGTGTTTCATCTGTATTTGTTTGTGTAAGTGTTGCTACTGGCATATATTTTATTTTTTTTATGGTTGTTTTTTATTGATTTTAGCTCTAAAGCTACGAATTTTTTAGCAAAAATTTTGCAAAACGTAAACCTTAAATCCATTTTGATTTTACTACTAAATGAGAAATGAATTTGTTTTATTGCACGAATCAAAAAGTAAATTAAGTTCTTTTTTGTCAAAATAATTTCCCTAAAAAAAGTATTTTCAAGAAGTACTGTACCCTACTATTTTTTTGTAGGGTAGGATAGTTAAGGATTGATAGAATTTAAAATACAGATTAATACAAAATACTATTTGAATAAGTCAATTTTAAAGCCACTTTCTTAAAAAAACGTATTTTAATTAGCTACGCTGACTTTTAGTTCTCTGTGTTCCTCTGTGAACTCTGTGTTTTAAAAAAAGTAGGGTACAGTATTCAAGAAGAATAAAAGAGATAGAAAATAATTTTGTATCTTAAATGATATAAAAAATACCAACACACTACTGACTTTTAAACTATTGAGCTATGAAAACATTTTTTAATTTTTTAATCTATTTATTTATAGCTTTTTGCCTATTTATTTTTTCTTCTACTTTTGCTCAAAATGAAGGCCAACAACAACAAATCGGACAAATTGGACAAATAGATTTGGCTGGTGTAGCTTTATTATCTGTGCCAAAAGGTTTTGTTTTTATGGAAGGAAATTCTGCACAATCTCCTTATCGAGTAGCGTGTGATAGCATAGAATATTTGGGTTGTTTGGTCGCCACTCCTTCTGAAAATATGGCTGATTCTGTTCCTCCTTTCATCATTGAGTTAGTTTATATAGAAACAGGTTATATCCCAGATACTACTATTTTCAAAACACCAGAAGAGTTTTTTTGGAATGATATTTTGACAATCAATCACAAAAAAAATAAATATATCAAAGAAAATGGCTGTGATACTTTGGCTATTAATTCTTGGGCAATGAAACCCTATTTTTTAGAACATCAACATCAGCTGCAATGGGCTGTTTCTTGTCATTCTAATAACAAAAATTATATTCGCCACAGCACACACAAACTAGGTAGATATGGAGTTTTGGAGATGAATATTAGTACCTCTCCTGAACATCTTTTAGAAATCAATTCTAAAATTCCTTTGCTTACTTCTAGTGTAAAATTTTATAAAGGATTCAGACACGAAGATTTTGATCCTAATTTTGATAATCTAGCAGCTTTTGGATTTACTGGTATTTTGGCTGGAAAAGTTCTGACGAAAGTAAAAGTTGTTCCTTTTGTTTTTAAATGGCTAAAATGGGTTATTATCGCAATGCTGGGTATTTTTACATTCTTTAAAAGAAAATTAATCAAAAGAGATTTAGAAAGAGATTTAGAAATACGCTATCTTGAGGCAGAATTAGAAAATGAAGAATAAAAATTTGCTTTCTAAAAAAATAACCAATAATTAACCATTAATCGCTACCAAAAACGTGAAACGAATTGGAGTTTTTACTTCTGGAGGAGATTCCCCCGGTATGAATGCCTGCTTACGAGCTGTTGTAAGAGGTGCGCTGTATTATGGCGTTGAAGTCTATGGAATTTGTAGAGGCTATCGTGGAATGATAGAAAATGATATTCACATGATGACTTCTAGAGATGTCAGTAATATTATTCAGCGTGGAGGAACAGTCTTAAAAACAGCTCGTAGCCAACGATTTATGACAAAAGAAGGACGAGAAAAAGCCTATCAAAACCTCAAAAACTTAGAAATTGATGGCCTTATAGCCATTGGTGGAAATGGAACACTAGCAGGAATGCAACAGTTTTGGGAAGAACACAAAATGCCATTCGTAGGCGCACCGGGGACAATAGACAACGACCTCAACGGCACAGATTATACTATCGGATTTGATACAGCCATCAATACAGCTTTAGAAGCCATCGATAAAATTAGAGATACAGCCGATTCATTAGAAAGAGGTTTTTTTATTGAAGTAATGGGAAGACATTGTGGAGATATTGCTCTTTTGACAGGAATTGGAGGAGGTGCAGAAATCGTCATGCTTCCCGAAATTGTAGATTCTTTAGATGAAATCGTTGAGTCTATCAAAGAAATGTTAGCTAACAAAAAAACGTCTTTAATAGTCGTAGTAGCAGAAGGCGATGAGCTTGGAAATGCCGAAGAATTAGGTAAAAAAGTAAGAGAACAAATCCCAAAATTTAAGTTTAGAGTTACTAATTTAGGACATATTCAGCGTGGAGGTTCGCCAACAGCAGCCGATAGAGTTTTGGCAAGTCAGTTGGGTTTGGGAGCAGTAGAAGGACTTTTGTCTGGAAAAACGAATGTAATGGTCGGACAGTTGAAACGAAAATTGACCTATACTTCCATAGAAGATTGTTTGAAACCTAGAGCTATTGATAATGACCTTGTCAGAATGCTTCGTATTTTGAGTACTTAGAATTTATCAGAACAAAAAAACTCATTTTACAATCCATGCAAAATGAGTTTTTGATAATTATTTTTCAGAAACGAATCAACTTTGATTTTCAGATTTTTCTGAATTATTTTCATTGGCTGAATATTTAGTTTCTATATTTTGAATATGATTTTCTAAGTCTTCAAAGTTTGAAAAAACTTGAATTTGGGAAAGATTTTTTTCTTCTTCTGTTTCATCATCTTCTTTTTTTGATGCTACTTCATTTTTTAAATTAAACTTAGCAAGTTTCGTTTCTGTACTAGGTTCTATAATTTCATTTTCTGCAATTTTTTCTTTTTGAGTTTCAGTTGTAGGAATAGATTTTATGATTTCTTTATCAACTTTAGTTTCTGTAGTTGTAACAGTATTCAAGTCAGTTATTAAATTCTCATACTCTTCCATAACTTCCTCTAGCTCATCATCACTATATACTGGACTTTCTGGGTGCGTATATTGTCTTAGCCAAACTTCTGCTTCTTCTACCGTCTTAAAGACAGCACAATTAACAAGTGAAGTAAGTTTTTCTCCCATTCCATATTTTAAAGAAAAAACAGCAAAAATATCTTTATCAGAAACAACAGTAGCAAAGTGCTTCAAACCTGCATCATGAACCATCTGCGACCACACTTCATTTGCCCAGCGTGGAATATTCGGATTTGTTCCCTTAAATTTTTGAGCATCTAAAAACAAACATTTTACTTTTGTATGACGAATCATAGCGACTTCTTTCAAAAGTACTTCACGAACTTTATCCTCACTTACAAACTGTTTCCAAATTACATCTATACGACGTTTTTCTGGAATCCATTTCATTGAAATATAATCTGTTTCGAAATGTGTAGGTGTATCTACCATATTTTTATGAAGACTTTGCGCCAAAGGCTGGTCTTCTGGAGGACGTTTGGTAGGAGGAAAAATAGGTTTTAAACTAGTAGATGTTTTTTTTCTAGTTGTAGAATTAATAGAAGAATTATCTGTATTTATGTTATTCTGTATATTATTATTTAAGTTCATATCCGTATTGCTAAAGTAAGTAGAATAGAAAAATAGGACAAAGCAAAAAATTACAAACTGACTCTCAACGTATCATCTTGATAGTTTATAGCTTTATCTTGAAGTTTTTTATTAAATTATTTATAGAATAGGATTTCTTATTGTAACACAATTTAAGTCAAATAGTTAGCCATTGGTACTTTGTTGATGGAGAAAATAATGGTTTTTGTCGAATTATTCTAATCCTTTACAATTCTATTTAAACTACTATTTAAGCACCCAAGCAAAATCTTATTTCTATTTCTCATAGTTGAGAAGGTAAATAATGACACTATTATTTGAATTCGTTATACGTTTGCCTAAATAAGGAGTAAAATTGACTGGAAGTAACTCTTCCCTCAACACTGCTAAAAATTTAGGACGATATTTAAGTACAAAATCTAAACGACTTTGATTAAGAGATACGAAAGAATTTTGACTTTTTTGTTTTTGTATAAAAATCGTAAAAGGATCTTTTTGTAATTCCCACTCTACATTCATTGAGTCAATAGGATCTTTTGTAGTATGCGTCAGTCCATAATGGCTAAGGCTTATCGCAAAAGTGCCAGAATGTATAGTAGATAAAAAATTGAAAGGTGAAACATATGTAGAAATAATACTATACGGCTCAACTTGCTTAATCTCAAAAATTGAAACTCCCCATATTTCTTTCTTACCTTCAAATTCAGATTTAATTTGATTAACAAACTTAGTATCTGACAAACCGTAACCTTTATCTACCCTTCCTATGATTAGGTATAAATTATAAACAGATAATAATCCAAAAAGAATCAATAATATATTTCTATTTTTTTTACTTAAATCTTTTATTAAAAATCCAATACAGTATATAAAAAAATTAAACGTAATTATACTAGCAGTCAAATTAGTTATCTGTAAGTAATTGATTTTTTTATAAAAAATACCTCCTGCAAAACCACAACCCAACAAAATCATCAAATATAGCACAATAATTTTTTTATGACGTAATAAAAATGTTTTCCCTCCACAAACAAGCAATATAAATATATAAGGGAAATATATAATTATATTTTTTATAGTCAATGAAAAGGTAAGACGCACATAAAAATAAACATCTTTCCAAAAAGGAAAATCTACCTTTCCTTCTACTGGATTTTTAAATGTTCCACTAAAATAATAAAAAGAAACAAAAAAAATACAAAAAAACGCATCATAAACAAAAATTTGCCAAGTATCCTTGTTGTTATTTATCTTAGCATAGATAAAAATACCTAATAAAAACACACACAATGTAGGAGCTGTTATAACATTAATGATAATTATACTGCTTATTAAAACTGAACTAATAAATAATTTATTTCTTAGAAGAAAGTAAAATGCCAGTATAGAAGGAATTAAAATTATAGCATATTTTATATTCACAGTATCTGTTCTTCCAAAAAGCAAATTAATTACTTGATAATCTAAACTGTTTCCGAATATTTTTTCATAAAAAAAGAAATATGTAGGCGAAAGTAAAAAAAACAAACACATTAAAACATACAATATTTTATTTTTTATATCAAAAAACACATTAAATATAAAATAGATAGCACTACTAGCAATAAAAGTGATCAATGTACTTGTATAAAGAATAAAAGTTTGATTTATATTTTGTCCATCAATAGTATTGAACAAACCTGTAAGCCAAAGTTCAAAATAATGATAATAAATTGGAACAATATCTTGACTTTCTGTAACATAATTGCCCACATGAGACATATTCTCAATACCTTGATTATAAATATGATAGGAAATCAAGCTATAATATAAATCATCTGCCATGAAGTTACTTAATAGATTTACGGCATCTCTTTGATAAATTAATGAAAAATAAACAGTATAAATTAAAATATAAATTATACTAATAAAAACTAGATTTATTTTTTTGGAGGTAATTTTTGAAGCATCTTTTATGAGCTCTTTCCTCTTGTAAAAAAATCCTAGACCAACCAATAAAAATAATATATTGATTGAATGAAAATTAGTTTTGTATAAAGAAACTATAAATACAATTACTACTATTCCTACAAATAAATTATAAAAAAGATTTACTGTATTAAGTTTATGTTTAAGTTGCAAAAAAAATGAACTTCTAGCTATCAGCCCTATTAAAAAAACACCTACTAAAAAACATATAGAAAGTAAAAAGTAAGGAAGAAAAAGATGTATAAAATCTTCTAAAGAAATAAAATTATCAAATTGCATAGTAATAAAATATTAAGATATTTGTTGGTATAAATCCAAAATTTTCGTTGCCAAATTTTCCCATGAATACTTCTCTTTAAAAACTCGTAGATTTTCGCCATAATCAACATTCTTTTTATTCTCAAAAAGCTCTTCTATGGCATTTTGAATTGCTTTTGGTGTCGCACTCTCAGCGATTGTTCCTGCATTGTAAGGCTCTATCAAATTACGAAGTCCACCCACATCGGTAACCACAGAAGGCACTTCAAAATGAAAAGCAATCGCAGAAACTCCACTTTGTGTAGCGTGTCTATACGGCAAAACATTAGCATCAGCAGCCGAAAAAAGTAGATTTACTTCTTGGTCAGAAACATAACGCAGACGAGTATTAATATTTTGCTTTTTTGGGTGATTATCTAAAATAGTTTGAAGTGCTTTATTTTCACTATCAGATAGATAAGATTCTCCTGCAATAATTAGAAAATAATTATCTTTTTCTTCTAAATTTTTGAAGGCTTCTAAAAGCAAATCTAAGCCTTTATATTTTCTGACAAAACCAAAATAAAGTAATATTTTTTTATCTTCAATTTCAGAAAGTCCTAGTTTTTCTAGTGCTTCTTTTCGTTCTATCTTTTCTCCAAAATGCTCATAAATTGGATGTGGATGAAAAATATATTTTGCATCTGGTTTGCGTTCTAAAAGTTCTTTTTCGACTGATTTGCTCATCACAATATACGCATCTGTATTTTTTAGAAAATATTTTGTAAAGGCTTCATCAAAAAAACGCTTTTCGTGAGGAATCATATTATCTACAATGACAATAGATTTTGTCCCTTTTTTCTTTAATTTTTTGGCGACCGTTCCCAAAGCAGGAGCAAAAAAAGGCAACCAATAACGCATCAAAAGCAAATTAGGTTCTTCTTTTGAAATTTTAGAAGCCGTTTGAAGATAAGAAATAGGATTTATACTACTAATTGTTCGCTGGGAAGGAATGGCATCTGCATTGTCTTCCGAAGTAGAATATTGCGTCTGACCAGGGAAGAGAAATTCTGGATATTGAATAGTAAAATTATAGGCAGAAACTGGAATATTCAGTTTTTCAAAATTGCGATACAAAAGTGCATTAAATTGTGCAATTCCACCACGAAAGGGATAAAAAGTAGATAAATAAGCTATTTTCATAAAATGTAGCACAGACTTTAGTCTGTGAAAGTTTGGTAAAACAAAAAACCACCAATTAGAAAATTCTAATTGGTGGTTTAAAGGACGGTATTTTTTTTAGTAAAATAAAGTTTTATTCGTATTATTTCTATTCTTAGTTTTCTTAATAATAAATATTCTGAGCATTCGATTATAATGCAGGTAAAAAATGAGGTACTTCGGTTTGGTTTGGAACAGTTGCTTTTGCTTTGCTTGTCCTAGCATTCGAAAATTCTGAGTTTTGTACAGTTTTATTGTATTGCAAACGCATCATCACAAAAGCCATTACAATTAGTAGTGTCAAAGCCCCAATCGTTAAGTTTTCTTTTTGTTGAAAAAAGCTATAGTTTTTCATTGGGTTATAAGTTGTTTAAAATAAAGCAGTTAGTTATTGGTAATAGTGATTTTCTTTTCTTGTGCATAAAGTATATGATAGTTTTACTATTACACTTTATTATACGGAAATAAAAAATAGTTGTTGCTACAAATTTAATTTTTTCTAAAAATAATTCTTTAAAAAATGATAACATTGCTTTGCTATTCTCTATTGCCTTCTTTAATTCTTTTATTTTTTACAAAATAACAACTCAGTTATTACTGATAGATTGCCAAAATTAGATTTATTCATTAAATAATGATGCAAACTTCTACTGTACCCCACTATTTTTATTTTGGCTCTTATCTGATATTGGACTGATAATAAACAAGTTTTGTGATTACCAAATTTTATTCTGTAAAAGTATTGTTTTTTC
>PFKD01000043.1 GCA_002784125.1 Flexibacter sp. CG_4_10_14_3_um_filter_32_15 | reverse complement strand
CTACCCATTTTGACAATGTTTTATTGAGTATCGATTTTACGCCTTTTGCTAAAAAATAAAAAACAGTCAAAACAAGCAGAGCAACTATAAAATTAGGAAGCGAACTAATGGCTAATTTAAACCAACTAATAAGTTTTTCCATTAGGGCATTATACGCCTTCTCTATTAAATTGATTTGATTTGTAACTTCATTAGTAACTGTTTGCAAGAGCATAAGCAAAGAGGTAAGTTGAAAAATATATTTTAACAACTTATAAAGTTTTTTTAGGCAAATTGTTTTGAATAACCTAATTTCAATTCTATAAAAATCAAATCAATTTAATCAAAACTATATTTTTTTATGGCTGAATATTCTTCTCTAGCTTTTCGACTTTTCCATTTTTGCAAGTAATGACAAAACTATTATCTGTTTCTTCAAATGAAATTAAATCTTCAATTTGCACTTCTTGTATCAACACTTCATCTATAGTTTTATAAATCAAATTATCGATATACTCTTTTCTCAAATCACATTTTACTTGAATATCTGAAAAATTGCCTGTTGCTCTCATAGTTATGTTATAACCTCCATTTTGAATATTTGCATATTTTGTGGGAGCTAGATAATCACCCAAACCAAATATCCATAACATGAAAAACAAAAAATTTGGAATAATATAAACTCCTCCAATTATATACTTTACACCATTAGGAATTATTTTTTGAGTAATTTTATCTGAAAAAACAAATACAGTAATGAGCGAAAATAATATCAATAGTAATTCAGTCAATTTATTATACAGCTCAAACCCTAGTATAAAAAACAGTAAAATAAAAAATGAAAGTATCAATATTATCCACCTATTACCCTTTTTTATATTTACGAATCTTGAGATTAGTAAAACAATTATAGGAAAAAATATTCCTGTAATTGAACCTATTATAACTCCAATATCATCTTCTGCCATAACTTACTAGCGTTTAAAAATTACTAAATCTTTGTCAAACCCAATTTCTTTTCTTTACAATTAAATTAACTCAATTTCATAAAGAGAAAAATTACCGTCTTCACTCATTAAAAGTAGATTTTCAGAAATAGCTTGACTGATAATTACTCTATCAAAAGGATCTTTATGATGAAAAGGTAGTGTTTGTAGAATTTCTAAATGAGAAATAGTTATATCTAACAAAATAATCTCTTTCGGAATCATTTTATTCAAAGGAATATCTATGTCTAATTTACCAAGGCTCTTTTTTATGGCAATTTCCCACAAACTAACTATACTTAGATATTTTTTGTGATTCGCATTTTCTATAAGTTCACTTTTTGATTTGCTAAGTCTAGGGTTATTAGTCAAATGCCAAAGCAGAACATGAGTATCTAAAAGTATTTCCATTACATATACTCTTTAAAATCATCTAAAGGTGCATCAAAATCATCGCTTATATTTCTTATAACATCTTTTCCAGAACCTCTTTTTAAAGATAAATGAGAAATTTCTTTGTCTATTTGATTTTCTTTTGAGGCTATAAAAAGTTGATAAGTGCGTTGAATTTTCTTGATAAACTCTTCATCTTTTAATAAATTGACTTTTTCCTGTAATTCATTAATAGTTTGCTTTAAAGCTAGATATTCTTCTTCTGGAATTGTTACAGTTTTCATAATTTTCTATTTAGATTTGAAATATATCTATTTTTGATAAAAACGTATATTTTTTGAAGAAAGTTTTAAACCTTCGTCAATCCTAATTTCTTCCCTTCTTTAAGCATAAAATTGTAGGCTTCTTCGTATTCGTTTCTAATTTCGCCTTCTAAAATAGCTTCTCTGATAGCAATTTTTATTTTCCCTACTTCTGCTGAAGGTTTCAAACCAAATGTTTTCATAATTATTTCGCCATCAATAACAGGCTGAAAAGTACGCAACTGGTCTTTTTCTTCTACTTCTGCCATTCGTTTTTCTACTCTATCAAAATTTTGTAGATAACGCTGCACTCGGCTATGGTCTTTCGAAGTAATATCAGCACGACAAAGCATCATTAACGCATCTGTATCTTCGCCTGCCTCAAAAAGCAAACGACGGATAGCCGAATCTGTAATCGTCTTTTTGACAAGTGCAATCGGACGTAAATGTAGTTTTACCAATTTTTGCACAAAACGCATTTTTGCATCTAAAGGTAATCTCAATTTTTTAAAAATAGCTGGAGTCATTCTCGCTCCTTTGTCTTCGTGTCCGTGAAAAGTCCAACCTACTTTTGGATGAAAACGCTTTGTAGCTGGTTTTGCAATATCGTGCAAAATGGCAGCCCAACGCAACCATAAATCATCAGAAACCTTTGCTACATTATCCAAAACCTGCAATGTATGATAAAAATTATCTTTGTGTCCTTTTCCATCAATGTATTCTACGCCATGCAAATCTGTCATTTCAGAGAAAACAAGCTCTAAAAGTCCACATTGATACAACAACTTAAAACCATACGAAGGAGGATTTGAAAGTATAATTTTATTGAGTTCAGTAGTGATACGTTCTTGCGAAATAATCTTTATTCTTTCTTTTTGAGTAGAAAGCGCCTCAAACGTATTTACTTCAATATCAAAACCAAGTTGAGAAGCAAAACGAACAGCACGAAGCATACGCAAAGGATCATCAGAAAACGTTTTTTCAGGAGCTAAAGGAGTTCGGATTATTTTTTTACGCAAATCTTTCAATCCATCAAAAGGATCTAAAAATTTTCCATACGTTTCTCCGTTCAAACTTACAGCCAACGCATTAATTGTAAAATCTCTGCGTTTTTGGTCGTCTTCTAGTGTTCCTTCTTCTACAGTTGGTTTTCTAGAGTCAAAATCATACGATTCTTTTCTTGCACCTACAAACTCCACTTCTATTTTTTGTTTTGTTTGTGCATCTTCTAGCGTAATCATTGCCGTTCCGAAACGCTTAAAAATAGAAACATTTACAAAAACATTATTTGCTTTTCCATACGATTTAGCGACGTGTTTGGCAAGCGTGATTCCACTTCCAATACAGACAATGTCTATATCTATACTGAGATCTTTAGTTTCTTTTTTTCGCTTTAATAAAAAATCTCGTACAAATCCACCTATTACAAAAGTTTGTAAACCTAGCGCATCGGCACTATTTTTTATCCACTCAAAAATAGAGGTTTCGTTTAATAATTCTGTAAGTTCTGCTGGTTGTTTTGGTTCAGTTGTCTTCATAGCACAAAAATAACATTTTTTGTCTATAAAAGATAGCTATTATTTTCAAATCTTTAAACTATCAGTCCTATAGAAAAAGAAAATCGCTAAATTATAAGAAGAACCAAATTGTTATAATTACAGTAATAAAAATTCATTCTCCTCTTTGAAAACAAATAAGAAAGATTAAAAATTAGAGTATATTTGAATTTCAAATACGAAAACCACGGCTACAAGCCGAATACATGCAAAAAAAACACAGAACTTCAAAAAGAATATCTATGTTTTTTCTTCAGTAAATTTAGTGGGGAAGCACAAAAGCCTAAATTAGCACATTAGCTTGTCTTTTTTACTTGCTTGGTTTATTTTCATTTTCACTGCTTAGTGCTACTATTTTATGGATAACTTGGTCTAACTCTTGTACAGCTTGTAATAAGTAAGTCAAGTATTGATCTTGTTCTTTTTCTGTCAATGTCTTGTATTGCTGAATGATGTTAATTAGCCCCAAAATACTTGCCACAGGTCGCCTTAATTTGTGGGACTGTTCCCACGCAATTTGCTGTAAGGTTTCGTTTTGTTTGAGCATTTTTAATTCATTTTCTTTACGTGCTGTGATGTCTTTTGCATTATCTGATATTCCCACGATATTATTTTCATCGTCATACACAGGAAATAAAGAAGAAGCCCACCAAGCCTCACCATGTTTTTTTTCTATATAAATCGATTCCCCTTGCAAAACTCTTTGGTAATAACTTACAAATTCGCCTTGTAAATCAGGTACAATATAATCCAAAGCACTATCACCTATTTGAGGTTCTTTGCCAAATATACTCTTATGTATTTTCTTTGCTAATTTGTTAATAAAAAGAAAACTAAGATTTAGGTCAATGACAGCACTTGCCTCGCTACTGCTGTCATACATAGCCCTAAGCATTGTTTCAGACTGTTTAAGTTTAATTTCTGTTTTTTTACGTTCATCAATATTTCTGCTGTTTACGATAATATATCTTTCTCCGTCTTCTTCAATAACATGAGAAATGCTTTCATTCCAAAAATAATAACCATTTTTATGTTTTATACGGTAAGTATTAGTATGATTTTTAAGATTTCTTTTTTTTAAGGTTTTAATAAGAGCAACCACTTGCTGTTTATCATCTGGGTGTACAATATCGAAGTTGTAAGTTTTACTAAAAAATACCGAAGCCTCATATCCTACATAATTTTTAATTGAAGGACTTATATATAAGGGGTTTACAGCATAATCATACATGGCTACAACATCAGAAGAATAATCGTTAATCAATTGATAATGACGGTTCAGTATTTTAAGATGTTCGCTTTGTGATTGATACTTTTGATTAAGTTTAAGTAAGTTTTTTTTTATTTGCTCTTCTTCTGTAATGTCGTACATAATAACTCCTATTCCGATTAATTTTTTGTCTATGAAAATTGGAAACCTCTTAGTTATAAAAGTTTTCAATTCTCCATTCGGAAACGAGATATTTTCTTCTTTTTGGATACTTTCTCTCGGCGATAATTGCAATGCCTTTAAGTCTTCTTGCTTATGAGAAAATGCAGGCTCTGTATCTTCAGAAATATTTAGAATTTCAGCGTCTGTTTTTCCAATTAATTCTGTAATTGAGGCGTAGCCTCTGACATTTAAAAATGATGAGTTACTGGCAATAACTCGCCTGTTGCAATCTTTAACCAATATTGCATCACTATTATTCTCAATCAATGCTGCTAAGGTAGATTTTTCTGTTTCATACAACAATGAAACAGCATCATATTTTTGCTGTAAATCAAGCAACTCTTTTAAAAGTTTCTCGTTAGTTTTATCTACATATTCCATTGTTGCTATTTAGATTATTGGCAACAAAACCCAAAAATAAGGGGTTTGTTTTAAAAAATATACATAAATGCAATTATCTTTTGGGCGATTTTTGTCATATCTCACAACGGTTTGGCTATGGACAGTGTTCCAAAGGGCACTGCGTATAGGTTTTTTTGTACACAGTTTTTATCCTTTGCCTTTATTGGTATTCCCCCTGCCCTCTCTCGCAAGATTAAAATGACTCTCGCTCGTTTTTAACGAGTAAGAACTATGTATTCGGCTTCCAGCCGTGTATTTTGTATTTCTAAACTAACACAAATATAAGATTTTAAAATTTAAAAAAATAGCTATTTGTAGAACTCTCTGAAAGCTAAAGCATTCGGTACTTTTTTCTCACGCTGAAGCGTAAGCTACTAGAAATTCTTTCAAAATTTCAATTTCTTCGTCGGTATGTTGTGGAAAATTAGCGATTCTGAATGTATTTTGTTTCCATTTTCCATAGCCATTTCCTAAAATTATATTATTTTCTTTTGCTTTTTGTTTTAAAAAACTAAGTTTTGGTTCATTTAGTTCTATTGCCAAGACCGTTTGAGAACGAACAGTTTTATTATCTATCAAAATTTTATATCCATTTTCTTCTAAAAAATCGTATAAATCAGTCGCTCGTTTTTCTAGTTTTTGAGAAGTAACAGAAATATTTGGAACAAACTCCATTACTTTGGAAAGCAAATATATTCCCAAAACATTAGGCGTATAAGTGGTTTGAAATTGATTTGCTTTTTCTAGTAAAAATGAAAGTTGATTGTATCTAGTAGGTTTGTCGTTATTACTTTTATTTTGAATTTCATTTTGATAGAAATCAATTAAATTAGGCGAAAGAGCCATTATTCCAAGTCCAGCAGGAAGTCCAAAACATTTTTGAACAGACACAAACCACGCATCGGCATCAGAAAAATTTAGATTTTGTCCTCCCCAAGAAGAAGTAGCATCTACGAAAATAAAATCATTTTGTCTGTTCTGACGAATTTCTGAAAGCGTTTTTTGAGAAATTTGAGTGGCATTTGAAGTTTCATTTTGGCAAAGACAAATTATATTAGGTAAATAATCATTTTGTGGGATTTGTTGAAAAAATTTATCTTCTAATTTTTCATTTATTCCTTCATTTATATCAAACTCAATTCCAAAACTCGTCTTTGGATAATTTGCTTTTCTATATTCAAACCATTTTTTACCAAAAGCACCATTATAGAAATGATAGCTATTTATTTTTGAAAAAGTATCATTCCCAAAATTATCATTCAAAATATGCCAACATTCCGTAGCCGAAGAAGTAAAAATGATTGTATAATTTTTAGGAATATTATGTTTTTTTTGCAGATTTTTGACGATGCTCTCATAAATCTGCATAAACTTCTGACTTCGATGCTGAATGCTTAAAATGCCATCATCATAAGCCTCATTGAGCCAATCTTTTACTTGTGGATATACTTTTGAAGGTCCGGGGTAGAAATTCATTAAGAAATAGGTAAATTGATAATAATGAAAAAGAAATTCTGAAAAAACGGAAATAAATTATGGACGTTTCTTAAAAAAAGGGTACTAGCTAATGACAAAACATCAGTTAGTAACCCTTTTTTATTGCTAATTATTCAATAATTATTTTCTTTTGTTTCCTCCAGTAAAAATTCCAATCACAAAGAGCAAAACGATTGCGCCTACTGTTGAAGTAATAAGATTTCCTACAAAACTTGCTTCTACCATTATGTTTAGTTTAGTAAAAATCCAACCACCAATAGAAGCACCAATAATTCCGACAATTAGATTGACAATTAAGCCTAATCCGTGTCCACGCATAACTTTACCAGCAATAAAGCCAGCCAAAATCCCAATAATAATCGACCAAAGAAGTCCCATAATTATAAAAGTAAAATTTAGAGTAAAAAATAAATAAACCGTTAGTTTAAAGTTACAATTATTTTTTGAACGTAAAAAAGTGAGTTGAGGTTAGTTTACATTACAATTTAACAAAAAAAGTTAATTCAGACCTCATTAAGGCATTATTTGTAAGTCTGAACCTATATTTGTTACTTACTGTTTTTATATATGTAGATTTCATTTTTCCATAACGAAGGGTTTGCAAACCCTTCGTTATGGAAAAATACACTTTATAAGTAGTTATCCCTTTATCATCTCAAATTAATTTTATGAACATACTTACCAAGTCGTCAAAATGGATTTTGGCAGTCTTTGCTTTACTGCTGACTTTTCCTGTTTTGGCACAAACTGACACACAAAACACGCAAACCGATGAAAATAATCCTCTTTGGATGCGTTATTCAGCTATTTCTCCCAACGGACAAAATATTGCTTTTTGCTACAAAGGCGATATTTATAAAGTTGATGCAAACGGAGGACGTGCTTCTTTGCTTACTTTGCACGATGCCTATGACGTAAATCCTGTTTGGTCGCCAGACGGAAAAATGATGGCTTTTGCTTCTGACCGTTTCGGAAATCACGATATTTTCTTGATGAATGCAGATGGTGGAGAACCAAAACGCCTTACCATTCACTCTTCTAATGATACACCAGTTGCTTTTTCTCCTGATGGAAAATTTGTTTATTTCAATGCCTACCGTATGCCTATAAAAAGCGATGTTGCTTTTCCATTTGGTGGCTTCGAACAGCTTTATAAAGTAGCGATTGATGGAAAAACACGTCCAGAAATGGTCATTAATGAGGTTACTCAAAAAGGAAACTTAAATAAAGCAGGTAACAAGCTCGTTTATGAAGACCGAAAAGGCTATGAAAACGAATGGAGAAAACACCACGTTTCAAGCGTTGCAAGAGATATTTGGGTCTATGATATGGCTACAAAAACGCATACTCAACTCACAAAAAATTTAGAAGAAGACCGTAATCCTGTTTGGGTTGGTGATGATGTTTATTTTTTGAGTGAAAAAGGAGGCGTTGATAATGATAAAGTTTCTATGAATATTTTTAAAATGTCTGCTTCTAATCCAAGTGTACAAACGAAGGTTACAACATTAAAAAATCACCCTGTTCGTTTTCTTTCTGCTTCTGACGACAAAACATTGTGTTTTGGTTACAATGGAGAAATTTATACAATGAAAGACGGTTCAGAACCTAAAAAAGTAGCTATTCAAATCGCTCAAGATAACCGTTATAATGCTATTGAATTTAAAAGTTTGAAAGGTGGAATTACGGATATGGCAGTTTCTAGCAATGGAAAAGAAATCGCTTTTATTGTTCGTGGCGAAGTTTTCGTAACAGCCGTAGAAAATGGTTATACCAAACAAATCACAAATACAGCAGAGCAAGAACGCAATGTAGATTTTAGTCCTGATGGAAAGTCTTTGATTTATTCGGCAGAAAGAAATGGAAGCTGGAATGTCTATCAATCTAAACTAGCTAGAGAAGAAGAGAAATATTTTTATGCAAGTACAGTTTTGAATGAAACGCAGCTTACCAATAATAAAAATGAATCTTTCCAGCCATTATTTTCTCCTGACGGAAAAGAAGTAGCTTACATAGAAGACCGTAAAGCATTGAAAGTAATGAATTTGGCTTCTAAAGAAGTTCGTACAGTTACTGACAAACTTTCGTATTCGTATTCTGATGGCGACCAGTATTATGCGTGGTCTCCAGATTCAAAGTGGTTTTTGATTACGTATGAACCAAATAAAGCATGGATTCCTCAAGTGGGTTTAGTGGCTGCAACAGGAAAAGAAGCTATCAAAAATCTTACTCAAAGTGGTTATAATGATGCTGCTCCTCGTTTTGCTATGAAGGGCAAGGCTTTTTATTGGATGTCTGATAAAGAAGGTTTGCGTTCGCACGGAAGTTGGGGTTCTGAGTACGATGCCTATATTCAGTTTTTTGAAGAAGATGAGTGGAAAAAATTTACCATGTCAAAAGAAGAATATACACTTTGGGAAGACCTTAACGGAAAAGACAAAAAAGACGAAGACAAGAAAGAAGACGACAAAAAAGGCAAAGATGATAAAAAGGACGAAGACAAAAAAGACGAAAAAGTTGAGCCTTTAACATTCGATTGGACAGGTTTTGAAGACCGAAAAGTTCGCTTGACTAGCCACGCTTCACAAATGAGTGATGCTGCTTTAAGTCCGAAAGGCGACAAACTTTATTATCTGACTTCTTTCGAAAAAGGTGCAGACCTTTGGGTAGAAGATTTGAGAGAAAAAGAAACAAAACTTGTTTTGAAACTCGGTGTAAGAGGTGGAAGTCTAGTAATGGATAAAGAAGGCAAAAATCTTTATTTGTTGGCAAATGGAAGTATAAAAGTTATTGATTTGGCTACCAATACTCCAAAACCAGTTGCTATTGATGCCAAAATGCAACTCAATGCTGCAGCAGAAAGAGCGTATATGTTCGAACACATGTGGCGACAAGTGCGTGAAAAATTCTATGTTACAGATATTCACGGTGTAGATTGGGATTTTTACAAAACAGAATACGCTCGTTTCTTGCCTCATATCAACAACAATTATGATTTTGCAGAAATGGGAAGTGAGCTTTTGGGAGAACTCAATGCTTCACACACAGGAACTCGTTACCGTCATTCAGACCCAAATGGCGACCGTACAGCCGTTTTAGGGGCTTTTTATGATGATTCGTACAAAGGAAATGGATTAAAAATAGCTGAAGTTTTGAATAAAAGTCCATTACAAAAAGCAAATAAAGATATTGCAGCAGGGGATATTATTCAAAAAATTGATGGTGTAGAAATTACTTCTACAATGAATTATCATTCTCTTCTAAACCGTAAAGCAGGAGAAAGAACATTACTTACTATTCTTGATGCAAAAACAAACGCTACAAAAGAAGTTATCGTTTTGCCTATCAATACGTGGGAAGAACGTCAGCTTTTGTATGAGCGTTGGGTAAACACTCGCAGAGAAGAAACGGAAAGATTATCTGATGGAAAAGTCGGTTATGTTCACGTAAGAGGAATGAATAGCGATAGTTTCAGAGAGTTATTTTCGGAGGCTTTGGGAAGACATGGCAATAAAAAAGCCTTGATTGTAGATACTCGTTTTAATGGTGGAGGTTGGTTGCACGATGATTTGGCTACTTTCCTTAGTGGAAAACAGTATTTTGAAATCGTACCAAGAGGAGAAAAAATAGGTACAGAACCAATGTTTAAATGGAACAAACCTTCTACTGTTTTGATGAATGAAGGCAATTATTCGGATGCTAATATTTTCCCTTATGTCTATCAACACTTAGGAATTGGAAAACTTATCGGTATGCCCGTTGCAGGAACAGGAACGGCTGTTTGGTGGGAGCGTTTAATTGACCCAACTATTGTTTTTGGTATTCCACAAGTAGGAATTATTCGTACCGACGGAAAATATATGGAAAATACAGAGCTTATTCCAGATATTGAAATCAAAAATAATCCTACACCACAAAGCACAGGTACAGACGAACAACTCAATGGTGCTGTAAAAGAAATGTTAGAAGTAACTAAATAGTGATAAGTTGCAAGTGATTAGTGATAAATTAATTACGTAACTTCTTTATACTGAAAATTCCCTCAAAGGCTTTTTGCTTTTGAGGGAATTTTTTTGGTTTTCAAGTAGCCGACAGTTTCCAAACTGTCGTAAAATATCATTCTGACAGTTTGGAACGGCAAAGCCATCGACGAAGTCAAATTGTCAGCTACATTAACTACTGTAAAAAAGGAAGATTATTTTTCTTATACTCTTTCCACGCTTCCGAATGAGCCGTTTGAGAAAGTTCATTCGCTTTAAAACCTGCTTCCTCAATTCCTTTATTGATATGAGGAGCCAACATACGCAACTCTTCCCACTTCTTCCCACTCCAAGAGTTTTTGCATTTTTTTCAAAATTGCTTCTTCTCCCAAATAGGAAACTAAATCATCATTTACTCTTACTTGAATATCCATAGTTTATGATTTTTAAAAATTATAATGTAAAGCCTATAAAATCCATAACGCAAAAATCACTTAAAAAGATTTAAAG
>PFKD01000036.1 GCA_002784125.1 Flexibacter sp. CG_4_10_14_3_um_filter_32_15 | reverse complement strand
AAGCGTTATGATTAGTGAAAGTGGTTTTTCTTTTAATCTAACGCTTTTTTATTCGAAATAAAAAAAATAACGAAAAATTGCACGGACTATTGTATTTTTGAGTTGCGATAATAAAAAAGAAAAAGTCACGGACAACATTGAAGAAAATTCCCAAAAAAAAGACTCAGAAATTGATAAAATTCTGACCGTAGAAAGAAGTCAGTTTTTAAAAGATACAGCAACTTTTAATTCTCCAAAAGCCTCCGAATCTACACAAAAGCAAGTAGAAGAATCGTATCAGAAAGCAACAAAAGTAGTCAGTATTCAAAATTTGAAGAATGAAAAAGACGAAAAACAAAATACTTATATCAAAAAAATAGCTGAACTCACACAATTAGAGTACGATAAAATAGCCGAAATAAAAAATAAAAAAGGACTTAGAGAAATAGAAAAAATAATTGCTACACTACCAGAAAACGAATCAAAAAAAGAAGCAAAAAGACTAACAACATTAATGCGTTTTAATAGAGTTGCCCTTTCAGAAGAAGCAAAAAAATATCTATTGACTAATAATGATAACACACTTTCTCAAAAAGAAAGTATTGAATTTTACATAGATAAATTTGTAGAAGCTGCATTTTTATACTCAAATTTTGAAGAAAAAATAAAATTAGACACAAAAAAGTTTGAAAAATCAAGACAATTAGCAGAACTTACACTATTAGACTTTGAAAAACTAGCTCTAATAGAAAGTCAATTAGGGCTTTTGGGTTTGCGTTCTGTTATTATGAATATTCCTGATTTTCCTAAAAAAGAAGAAGCATTAAAAATTATTTCAAAGTAATATGTATTTCTGTCGTTGCTACTAAATATAATGAATACTTACAAAACTCATCTTTGGCTCATTTCTGCTTTCATTTTTTTGTTTTTGCTTCGTTTTTTTCGTTTGTCAGAATTAGGGTTGCATGATTACGATGCTATAACTAATTTTTTGGCTGCAAAAAAACTAATAGAAGGCGATTTTTCTATGCTTTTTCATCATGCTGCGCCTTTTTTGCATAGTTTTGATGCTTTTTTCTATTTAATTTTTCAACAGTTTGCCAATAATTTTACTTGTTTGGTTTATGCAGAATCAGCTTTACAAATTATTGCTATTCTGTTTTTGTGTTTGATACTAAAAAAAGACTGGAAATTTTCGGCTACGGCAGCTTTTTTCTTAGCAGTTTTTGTAGGAAGTTCGCCTTTACTGGTGTATTCTGGACGATGTTTGACGATTGATAATGGAAGTTTGCTATTTATTTTTCTTGCTTTGAATCAGCTTCGAAAAATTACTTTTGAAGAAGAAAATAATAAATCTATTATTTATTTAAGTATTTATTTTGCGATTGCTTTTGGTTTCAATTACAAATCTGTTTTGATTTTGCCTTTTGTGTTTGGTTATTTATTCTATCAAAATTCATTTATTGATTTTATAAAAAAAATAGCTGTTTTGGCTGGAATAAATAGTCTTTTTGTTGGATTTTGGACTTCAATCGGAAAATTTTTTTTAGGAAAGTGGACAGCTTATTTGGGTAATTTGTATTACTTGATTTTTGAAGCACATCAACGAGAAGTTACAGGAGAATCTTGGTTGGAGTTTGATTTGTTTTATTATTTCAAATATATTTTTTATTTCGAAAATCCTTTGATTTGGTTGGGAATGGGAATGGTTATTTTCTCTGTAATCAAAACTTTTTTGAAACGAAATGAAACTAAAGATAACAAAAACACTAAAACACGTTCTTTTGACTGGAAAGAATTAATGAATCAAAAAATTATTTTTTGGCTTTTATTTTTGGCTTCTATTGCTATTCCGACATTATTTTTAGAAAAAGCTCCTCGTATTTGGATTTTAGTTTTGATATTTGCTTATTGTCTTTCTGTTTGGGCATTCTTGTTTGGCGAGCTTTTGAATAAGTTTGGTAAATGGTTGCTTTTTTTGGGAATATTTTATAATTGTTTGCTCATAACAGTTAATATTTATTCATATTCTACTACTTCGTATGATAAAGTAACGAGTTTTATAAAAGAAAATTTAGTAAAAAATAAATTAGACAAAACAGAAAAAATTTATTTAAAAGGAACGCTACAACCCATTCCATTTTTAGAAAAAGAGAATATCAACTATTTTATATTACCTCAAGATTTTGACACCGACTTTATTATTAAAAATAAAAACACATTAAATAGTATAGATTCTGTCTTTTACATTCTGACAGATGATTATTGCGTTCTGGCTGACGATTGTTTGGAAGCAGAAACAATAATGAAAGATAAAAAAATCAAATATTCAATCAGAAAGAGTTATGCAGAGAAATATAAATTAATAAAAGAATGGAAAGAACCAACACTTTCAGAACCTTTTTTATATGTCGAACACAGTCAATATTTAGGTCTAAACTTTTTTGAAAGTCATGATTTGTGGCAAAAACAACTCCAAGACAGCACGACAATTCGATTATATAAAGTTTTGTATTGATTATAACTTTGTGTATTTGTATTGGTTAGGAATTAATTTAAGTTACTCTAGCTTAACAGCAAAACCTAATAAAAATCATAAATTAACAAAATAAGAATCATATAAATATTGGTATCTAAAGTAGTAATTTTACGTTATAGAAAGTAAGCAAAATAGATATTTTTTTAGTATCTTAAAGTCTTTAAACAAACTTTTTCAACTCACATCAAACCCTAATTAGTATGTCATTCAAAAATATTCTCGTTCCTATTGATTTTTCTCCTCGTTCGTATGCTGCTTTGGAAGCTGCTGGTGATGTTGCTAATCAACTTGACGCAAAAATTACACTCTTGCATATCATTGACGTTCCAGAAACACAACGTCCAGAGTATCAACTAGCTTTAGATACATTTGGCAATCACGAAAATAGCAAAAAAGAAGATATTCCTGCTATTTTGTTTGAAATGAAAGAAACAAAAAGAAAACTTCGTGAAGCAAGAGAAAAATATCCAAAAATTACGTTCATCGAAAAGGTAGTTTTTGATAGAGTTCATCGTCAGATTCATAGTGTTGTAGAAGAGTCCGATATTGATTTGATTATAATGGGTTCTAGTGGCGCATCTGGTTTGGGAGAAGTTTTTATTGGTTCGAATACACAGAAAGTAATCAGAAGTTCAAGTTGTCCTGTTTTGGTAATCAAAGATGATGAAGGTAACTTCAATCCTCGTAATGTAGTTTTTGCATCTGATTTTGCAGAAATGGGAGGAGGAGCAGCTAGATTATTTCCTATTTTCAAAAAACTGTATGGAAGTACAATGCACTTTTTGAATATCGTTACGCCAAGTACTTTTGAAGCCACTCCTACTACTCAAAAAAGAATGAACGAATTTGCAAAAGATTTAAGTATTGATAAAGAAGATTATACCATTAATATTTTCAATTATTATACAGAAGAAGAAGGAATTCTGACTTTTGCAGAAGAAAATAAAGCAGAAATGATTTTGTTAGGAACACACGGAAGAAAAGGTTTTTCTAGGTTTATGATGGGAAGTATTGCTGAAAATGTAGCCAACCATTCTGAAATCCCTGTTTTTGTTTTCCGTCAAGATTAATTTTTTTGATAGAATAGAAGTAATAAAAATAACATTTTAACGCAAAAAACGCTTTATCTCAAAGGGGTAAAGCGTTTTTTATGTAATTTATCTAGCATACGCTTTAGCGTGTGAAAAGTGTATCGAATACTTTAGTATTCGTCTAAGAATCAATTTCAAATTTTTATTAAAATGTCAGAAAAACAATCAAATCAACCATTCAATCCAACTCAAAAACCTATCGGAATTGTTCTTTCTGGTGGTGGTGGGCGTGCGTTAGTTCATCTAGGAATCTGGAAAGCATTGGAAGAAAAAGGAATCCAACCCAAAAAAATAAGTGGAGTAAGTATGGGAGGAATCATTGGCGCAATGTGGGCAGCAGGTTATTCGGCAGACGAAACAACAAAAATATTTCAATCGGAAAGTTGGAAAAAATGGTTTAGACCCACGTGGAGCGAAAATGGTATTATTTCCATTCAAAAATTAAAAACATTATTTTCTTCTTATCTTCCAAAAACATTTGAAGAATTACATTTTCCTCTCACTATTTCCGCTTTTTGTTTGCAAACGGCAAAAATAGAGCGCTTCGAAAGTGGCGATTTGATTTCTCCTTTGCTGGCTTCAATGGCTGTTCCTGCTATCTTTTCGCCTATCAGAATCAAAGAATACGATTTTGTAGATAGTGGCCTTTTGGAAAATTTGCCTGTAAAACCATTTTATGAAAAATCTATAAAATCTATAAAATCTATAAATTCTGTAAATCAAGAAATTCAAAAAGAATCAGATTATTTCATAATAGGTATTCATTCAAATCCTTTAGCTGAAAATTTTATTCCTACTTCTACTCGTTTGGTCATTGAAAGATATTTTCAAGCTGTGGGCGTTTTTTTTGTAGAAAAAGATATTCCAAATTGTGATTTGTATATCGAACCTCAAGAAATTGCGACTGTCAAGTTTTCAAATACGGACATTGAAAAAGCCTTTCAGATTGGATATGATTCTACAAAATACTTTTTAAATAAATTTGATACTCAAAGTTAAGGTTTGAAATTACTTATTTAGTATCTTTACTTCTTACGTTTGCTATTCAAAATCCTACACCCTACCAAAAATAATACTTTATGAAAATCAGAGAAATCACATTATTTACAAACCAATTAACGGAGCAACTTTATTTTTATAAAAAAACGCTTGCTCTTGAAATACTTAGAAATAGTATTAGAAATTTTACTTTTCAAGTAGGTTTTACTAAAGTTACTTTTGAGGCGAGTGAGCAAAAACATATTTATCATTATTGTTTTCTTATTCCGTCTAATCAATTAGAAGCAGCTATAAAATGGTTGAGTAATAGACTGGATATTATAAAGATTGAAGGAGAACGAATTATTGAGCATTCTGAAAATTGGAATGCTGATTCGGTTTATTTTTATGATGGTGCTGGAAATATAGTTGAGTTTATTGTGCGTTATGACCTAAAAAATAAGCCTAAGAATGAGAGCAAAGAGAAAAAATTTGATGCCTCTCAAATTCTTTGTGTGAATGAAATTGGAATGCCTACCAAAAATATAGCAGAATTAAATGAAAACCTAGAAACTGAATTACATTCAAAATTTTGGAAAGGTGATTTGAGGTGTTTTGGAACAAATGGAACGCAAGAAGGATTGTTTCTTTTGGTAAATAATGAAATTAAAAAAGAATGGTTTCCCACAGATTTGAAAACAGAATCTTCTCCTTTTTATGGAATTTTTGAAGTGGAAAATTATCTTTATGCGATGCAATTCAAAAAGGAAAAAATGATTCTTTTTGATAAGAAAATAAAAGAAGACAGCGATTTTTGAGTAGATTGTCTTATTATTTTATGCTGAAAAATACTAACGCATTAAATTAAGCATAATTACATAGAGGACAAAAAATGCAACTTTACCTGCTTTCATAAAAGGATGATACAAAATATGCTGATAAGGCGATACTTTTTGTGCCGTTTGACTTCAAGGACTTTTCTTTGCTTGACTAGGAATACTGGCTTGTGATTTACCTGATTTTGGAAGCGAAGTATAAAATAAAATACTATCTTCTACTTTTAATCGCATTTCTTGCTGAACTGGAAATTCAATCAATGTTTCAGTTTGCTCACAATGTCTTTTTTCTAAATATTCCCGCGTATCTTTTAAAAAAACAGATTTACAACCTGCACAAAAAAACACCTCATCACCTTCTGAAATAGAATCGCCTGTAATTGGCTCTTTTCTATTTTGAGCTAAGAAATTTTGATGCTCTGGAAATATAGAATCTATTTTATGAATGTACATTTAATGGAATGATTTTGTTAGTTTTATAGTTGCAAAACCTCAGAACTGCCATAACTTACAGATAAAACACAAATATATCTAAATTATAAAAATAATCTTGCTATAAACTTATGAAAGAACAAACCGAACTTGTAAAAAAAGAATTACCAAAAGAACTTGCTTGGATAGACAAAACCTCCACAGTTTTAGATGATATTTTCAAAATTCCTGCGACAAATATTCGTTTTGGACTTGATCCTCTTATCGGACTTATTCCTGTGGTAGGCGATTTTGTAGGCTTTGCTATTTCAGCTTCAATGGTTTTGGCGATTGTTCGTCATGGGGTAAGCCTTTCTGTTTTGATGAAAATTTTGGGAAATATTACCTTTGATTATTTGGTTGGATTATTTCCATTTTTAGGAGATTTTCTTGATGTTGCTTACAAGTCTAACAGAAGAAATGTAGATATTTTGAAAGATTATTATACGTCTGGCAAACACACCGAATCTAGTAAATATGTTGTTTGGTTTGCTGCAATAGGGTTTTTGGTGCTTTTAACTGGGTTTGTAGGAGGAACTATTTATGCGACTTGGCTACTTTTGAGCAGTCTTTTAGGCAATGTGTAGCTTACGCTTTAGCGTGAGATTTCAGAATGTAACTCAAAATTGTCTGACACTTTAAAGTGTCTTGACAATTAAATTTTAAAAACCTGATTTACTTTTTCAATCAAATTTTTCATCATCTCAATCTGTTTTTGAGTTGTAATTTTGATGATTAAAATGGATTGAACGGCATTTGTGGTAAAGATAATTTCTGATTGATTGAGTTGTTCTTTTGTAATTATTTTTTCTTTTATAGAAATTTCAAACTTATTTTCATTGTCTAATAAATAATTTCGCAGCGTTCCCATTACGCCACCTTCGGAAGCAGGAGACGTAATAAAATGAAATTTATTTTCTTTTTGATTAGATAAATTTTTGTCTAAAATAAAAACATTGGCAGCTCCTGCTTCTGCAATTCTACCTTGATTATTCAACAAAAAAACTTCGTCAGCATTTTGTTCTTTTCTATATTTTCCAGCCAAAACATAAGGCAGTGCATCAACTTTTTTGAAAGGCGAAAAACGAGAAGGAAAAAGAGGTAGTTCATCAAAAAAAACATAGTTTTTTTGTAATTTCTGTAATTCAAAAATACCATCATTTGAATCAAAAGTAATTAATTTATCAATTTCTTGAACCACAATTACAAATTCAGATTCTGATTTTATAGGCGTATATAAACCTCCTTCACTTCTAAAAACAGTTAAACGAGCTTTAAAATCGGTATTTTTATCTTTATTTGTAGGAAGTGTTAAAGTTGCTGTTTTCAGAATTTCATTTTTTAAAAAATTACTTTCTAGCTTATCATATCCAAAGGCTTGCATTCCTTTTGAAAGTCGTTTGAAATGATAATCCCACAAAGGAATAAAAAAAGGAATAGAATAGTTTGAGTCTTTGTTTCTTACAACTCGTATCGTTTCAAAAAGTGCATCAGCATAACTAAAAGCCCTATTTTGTGCAGAAAAAAGAGGTTTGTTTTTGTCTTTATAAATTTTTCCGTTGTGATTGAGCATTTTTTTATTATAAACTCTAATTTTCATTTGTATTTGACTTCGTCGATTTTCAGTTATCTTCATTCATCATATAAATCATAAAGATCATTTACTAATAAGTTACAAAATCATTGGTAATTAAAAGTAATAAATTGTATTTTTGAGAATGCAAAAAAATCTTTCTTCTACATATTCATCGCAGGTTAGAGAATCAATTCTTACTTCTTTTTCTCCGTATCAAAAACGTTTTTTTCAAGATATTCTGACGCTTCATTATGGACAAAATGAAACTAAAAATAGTCTGACAACAGAATCTATAAACGGCTACAAAAATAAAAAAACAAATTTTGGCAGAGAAAAATGGGTTTATTTTTCGTCTTATATTTCGCCTTATTCTATGCGAGATGTTTTGTTGTATGCAAAAATAAAAGGTTTTGATGAAACTGTTTTGAGAATAATTGCGATGATGGCTTATTTTCAGAAAAATGAAGAAGGACAAAAAGATTTTTTTATAGAAATTTTACAATCTACTCAAGATGCTGTTTTTTTCTTTGAGTTTTATATAGAATCGTTTGAAAAACCATTTCCAAATTCTCTCAAAAAAGCAATTAAAACCTGTTTAGAAAACAGAACAAAAGAAGATTTTGAAGACTTTTTTAAAGACTTTCCACATAAAAAAACACTTTTAGCTGACTGTTTGAATATTTGTCGTCCTAGATTAAATTCTGAAATTGACAAAGAATTTTTAAAAGAAAATTTTGCAGCAAAAATTCCTATCAAAAAATGGAAAACAGAACTCACAAAGGCGCATCTAAAAAAAGGTTCGTACCAAGAAAAACGAAATAGACAAAGTCAGCTTTGGAATGAATTTATTAAAGATGATAAACTTTCTAGTCAAGAAATTTTGGAAGAATTGCCGTTGATTTTCAAAAATTCGCCCAAAACGGTAAAAATAGCACTAGAAAAGTTAAATGATAAATTAGATTATAAACTAAATAATGAGTTAAATGAAACTGAAAATGTAGAGAGTGAAAATGCAGAACTAGAAAACAAAATTTCGCCTTTTCAGATTCTTGAATCTTATCAGCAAATTCATAAAGCGTATGTAAAACGAGTACACCGAATTTTGCATACACAGGAGTTTGTCGAGAGTATTGTTGCCGAGCAGGAAGAAGAATTACACCGTTTGCAAGTGGCTTCAAAACGTATTTTTAAAAAGTGGGAAGGAGAACTATTTTTTGGTGGTTATCATCGTTTGATGCTTATTTTTCACGAATTGGACGAACAACAACGCCTTTTTTTTACGCAGATAAACAAGCCTAATTTGCAACAAGCTCCCAAACAAATGGCGCAAATTATGCAAAGAAGTGAACATATCGATAACTTACTTTTTACGTTTGAAGAAAATTATTTAAGCAAACTTTCTCCTTCATTGGTTCAGCAAGAAGGTTGGCGAAAAATAGAAAGACAAGCTCTCAAAAACTTGCGTCGTAAAGTAGGATTTTTTGGAGAACTGGCAGACGTTTTTTATTCTGAAAAGATAGAACAAATCAAACGCCTTTATTTTTATTCGCCAGAAGAAATACAAGATGTTTTGAAAGATATTGCTGTTCATTTGGAAGAATTGGAAGATACTATTTTGCATAGAATTCGTGGCAGAATTGCAGCTTTTAAAGACATTCAAGAACTTTATTTGGAACAGGCTCGTCCACCGATGCAAGCAGCTTTACAAGAAATGTTTGAGGTGGCAAAAGGTGTAAGTACGCATTTGACCAAACAATTAAATCAAGCTCAAAAACAACAAAAAGAACATTTAGAAACTAATTCTGAAACAGAAAACGATACTTCAAATGATATTTTGAATGAAGTAATTGAAAAGAATTTAAGCAAAAAACAAAAGCAAAAAGTACGAAAAGGACTTAGTTTGGAGGATTTTCAGAATCTCTATGAAGATAAAGTTCGTCAGACGTATTGGGACAAAACAAAAGAAAATCAGAAAGAAGAATTATCAACTTTAAGAAAGGAGCTAAGAAATCAGCTTGAAGATGCACGAAAAACCATTCAAAATATTATTCAAGTAACCAAAGAAGATATTGAAAATACGCTTTCAAAAGCACGAAAACAATTAGCTTCTATCTATCAACAAACGGCACAAGAAGAGCGAGAAATGATTCCTTTTTTTAAAGAAATTAGAGGAAAAGTAGAACGTATTTTTGAGCGAAAACCTTTTGAGGAAGATTTCTTGACGCTTTATCCAGACCTTACCAAAGCAAACGATATTCAAACAGAATTATTAAAGGAAATTTTACCAAAGACAATTCAGAATATTTCACTTTTAAATGATAAAAGCGACAAAAAAGACAACAAACGTTTTGGTAAAACGCTTCTCATTTTAGACGAAGCATTGACCACAGAATCACAAGCCTTAGAAAAGGCAAGTTGGCTTTCTGCATTTATTTTTCAGAATGTAGATAGAAACCATAAAAACGGAATAGATAATGACAAACAATTACTTATTTCGGAGCAATCTGTACAAATAAAAATCTTGAGTGAAGATGCTTTAAATACTTATTATACCAAAAACCAAAAAGATACGGCAGCTTTTCAACACCGTTTGCAAGATGCAATGATGAATTATGCGACTTCCGAACGTGGAAATTTGTCAGTTGCTTTAAAGAAATTAATTCAAGATAAAGAAACCTATTCACGACTTATTCTTTTGAGTAAATGGACAGAAACGCCTCCAGCATTTCCTTTTAAATTATTGAAAGAATACCGTCAAAAGCGCCGTATTTCGCCTTGTGTTTTTCTTGTCAATCTTCAACCTCATCTTTCGCCACAGCTCAAAATGCGTAAAAATGGTGTTTTTGCAGTACAGGGAATGTATGAAAACTTAGTCGATTGGATTTTAGAAATGGAGTGTTTGTAATAGATATAAAAGAACCTATAAGATTTTTGAAAATCTTATAGGTTTGAATCATTCAAAACTTATTTTTTAAGTATAAGTTCAGTTTCTGCTGGAAGTTTTTCTACAGCTCTCATTGTATAGCCTTCGTCTGTTTTGACAAGCTCAAAAGACACTTTATCATCTTTTGCTATTTCACTCAAAAAGGCAGTATTCGTCTTAAATGCCATTTGCATAGCTCCCATTACCTCAGGAATTTCTTCATGGCTAACCATAACCATTGCATTTCCTTCTTCGTCGGCTGCTGGAATGTCGACAATCATTCCACGTACTTGATAAACAGTTTCTTGTGGGGTTTCCTCAACAACAACTGTTTCTTCTGTTGGCGTGTCTTCTAAAAGTTCTATTTCTTCAACAGGAGTTTCTTCAGTAGCTTCTGTTTTTTTGGTCTGACAAGCAAACATAAACGTAGCTGCAAGAGCTACAAGGGCAATCTTTTTCATAAAAATAATTTTTAGAATACATGTAAATAGATAAAATTTGAGCTTCCAAACCGAAATTTGAAAGCCCAATTTAATCAAAAAAAAATATTTATTTCACTTTTTCCTATTCTATTTTTTATTGGGTGCATAACAAATTGTCGTTTCTTATGCTGCTCTTAACATATTTTGTACTTCTTCCCATCTATCA
>PFKD01000181.1:10606-11072 GCA_002784125.1 Flexibacter sp. CG_4_10_14_3_um_filter_32_15 | reverse complement strand
CAAATTATCATTCTCATTTCAGTTATTGGCGGTATCGCTATCATCGCCGGCGGTGTTTTCTTGATCAGATACTTACAAACAAGAAATCTTCAGCCGGTGGATGCACCGCAAGTAAAAACGGGGGCACAGGTGGAAACAAAAACCGATACGACGAATAATGCGATCCAGAAAGAATTGGACGATTTAGCGGCAAGACCAACAGACACGGACGGTGACGGGTTGAGCGATGAAGAGGAAGCGCAATCAGGAACGAAAATAAATAACAGCGATACGGATGGCGACGGATATTCCGACTATGAAGAAGTAAAAACATTGAATCAAGATCCGCTTTCCGCGGACGATCCTTATTTACATCGGCCTCCTCCATCAGAGAAAGTTATCACACCAGAACCTGTGGATAGCGACTCCGACGACCTAACGGATAGCGAAGAAGCGAGCTTGGGGACGGACCCAAATAATCCTGATT
>PFKD01000181.1:0-10573 GCA_002784125.1 Flexibacter sp. CG_4_10_14_3_um_filter_32_15 | reverse complement strand
TAGTAATAAAAGCCATAGACAAAAAAGGCAAAGAAGTAGAATTTAGAGCTGATTATTGTTTGCTTTCTGTTGGTCGTAGTGCTTATACAGAAGGTTTAGGACTAGAAAATATTGGAATCAAGACAGATGATAGAGGAAGAGTTGATGTAGATGACCATTTAGAAACCAGCGTAAAAGGCGTGTATGCAGTCGGTGATGTTGTTCGTGGCGCAATGTTGGCACACAAAGCCGAAGAAGAAGGTACAATGGTTGCCGAAATAATGGCAGGACAAAAACCTCACATCAATTATTTATTAATTCCAGGAGTTGTTTATACGTGGCCAGAAGTGGCAAGTGTGGGCTACACAGAAGAACAACTCAAAGAATCGGGCAGAAAATACAAAGTAGGTTCGTTTCCATTTATGGCACTCGGAAGAGCAAGAGCTTCAATGGATACCGACGGACTTGTAAAAGTTTTGGCAGACGAAAAAACTGACGAAATACTTGGAATGCACATCATAGGCGCAAGAGCAGCCGATATGATTGCAACTGGCGTAACAGCAATGGAATTCAGAGCATCAGCCGAAGATATTGCAAGACAAAGCCACGCACACCCAACCTATATGGAAGCTGTAAAAGAAGCATGTTTGGCTGCTACTGGAAATCGTGCTATGCACATATAATGTGTATTTGTTTTCTCAAAAACGAATTTTAGTAGAGTAAAATTTATAAACTCCTTAAAGACTTTTAGTTTTTAGGGAGTTTTTTGTCAAAAATTAGAAGTTGTCAAAAATTATCAAAATGGCTTGATATTGAAAAGTGTATTTAATAAACTTTATAGACAATTACATAATCAATATGGAAAATTACAACTTGGAAATAGTGAAAGTGGTTGGTGGAGCGCACAATGGCAAATTCAAAAATAATAATTGAAATAAAAGAAAATTATAATCCCTCTTTCTGATAACGCAGACACGAAAAGTTTGCGTTATTTTTTTGTGCTTTTTTTAACTCTTGTCTTACTCTTTTCGCATTAACGTAATAAATTCTTGAAGTAAAACAGCATTTTTTTTCGCAGGTTCGATTTCAAATTTACTATTGACATCAAAACCAATACATTTATGATGAATATATCCTTTCAGTTTTTCGACATCTTGTAAAGAAATCCCTCCACTAAGCAAAAAAGGAGTTTCCAAATTATAGGTTTTGAGTGTATCCCAGTCAAATTTATGCCCACTTCCTCCGTAGTTTGGCGTTTGAGTATCAAACAAAAAATAATCTACAAACTCTTCATATAGGCTCATGTGAGCAAGTGAAATTCCTTCTTTTCCTACTGAAAAAACTTTAATAATTTTAAATCCTTTTTCCTTTAATTTCTGACAAAAAGTAGGAGATTCGTTACCATGAAGTTGTACAAAATCTAGTTTCCATCTTTTAGCAATGCGTTCTATTTCTGCATCGGTAGATTCTACAAACACGCCTACTCTTTTGATAGAAGTAGGCAAATTTTTGGGTAACACTTTATCTAAATATTCTATACTTAAATCCGATTGACGTACATAACGCTTCGAACGAGGATAAAAAATAAATCCTAAAAAATCAGGACAAAGAGAAGCTATTTGCTCAATATTTTGAACATCACGCATTCCACAAACTTTTATAAGAGGAAAAGACATTATTTTTTGATTAAAACTGTGTAGTGAATAGTCAAATTTTACTTTATTAGACAAAAAAACAAAGATTTTGTTTTAGCTCTTTTTAATTTTTTATTAGAAAAATGCTATAAAAAAATACATACTTCTAAACTACACATTTTTGGTTGAAAATGGAAATTAGTATCCAAACTCGCTCTCCAAAAATATTTATTTGCATCTATCTAAAAAAATAGCTTACCTTTGTAGTGCGAAAGGGGTGCTAATGATTTTCTTTTTTTTAATGAAAAAAATCAAAGGCTGAGATTATACCCTATACAAAATTTTGTAGATGAACCTGAACTTGGTAATGCAAGCGTAGGGATTCGCTCCTCATTTTTATATTCTCATCAAAAAATAATACCTATAACTTTGTAAGTAGTCTGTAATCAGACTCTGACAATAGTTAATAATTATTTTTGTCTCCTTTCCGTTTTATTTTTCTACCAAAAAAACACTAAAACAAAACGGAAATTATGAAAAATATTTTTTCAATTCTTCTCGTCTTTCTATTTTCTCTATCCTCTTCTTTTGCTCAAAATACAGAAAACTATTCCATTTCTGGAACGGTAAAAGATAAAAATGGAGAAAACCTCGTCGGTGCAACTGTCCTTTTAAACTTTAATAATGGCAGTTTTAGTAAAGGAACAATTACCAATCTAAATGGAGAATTTAGCCTTTCAAATCTTTCTTCTGAAGTAGGAGAATATACACTAAAAGTTTCTTATATCGGTTATCAAACAGTCGAAAAAACGGTTACTTTAAATGCTAATACCGTTTTTGATATTGTTTTGGAAGATGGCAAAACGCTTTCTGAAATTACCATCAAATCGTACCGAGAATATCCTGTTACGCTTACCGAAGTCAGTAAAGAGGAGCTAGAAAAACGTAATTTAGGACAAGATTTACCTATTTTATTGAAATATACGCCTTCGGTGGTGAGTACCTCTGATGCAGGTGCAGGTGTAGGTTATACAGGAATGCGAGTGCGTGGGAGTGATGCCACTCGTACCAACGTAACCCTCAACGGAATTCCGTTGAACGATGCCGAATCTCAAGGTGTTTTTTGGGTAAATATGCCCGATTTTGCTAGTTCGGCTAGTTCGGTTCAGATTCAACGAGGAGTAGGAACTTCTGTAAATGGGGCAGGTGCTTTTGGTGCTTCTGTCAATATTGCAACACAAGAACCACAAGACGAAGCTGGTGCAGAAATTAGTAATTCGTTTGGTTCGTTTAATACTTTTCGCCATAATTTACAATTTCATACAGGACTTTTGAAGGACAGAATTAAATTTTCGGGTCGTCTTTCCAAAATTACTTCTGATGGATTTATTGATGAAGCCTTTTCAGATTTGAAATCGTTTTTTGTTTCTGGAGTTTATCAAAATAAAGTTGGAACGAGTATAAAACTCAATATTTTTGGAGGAAGAGAAAAAACTTTTCAAGCGTGGAATGGTGTTCCTCAAGAAATTTTGAAAGAAGGAAATCGTACTTACAACGAACTTGCAGGGTATGACAACGAAACCGACAATTACGGACAAGACCATTACCAATTTATTTTTGACCAAAAAATCAATGACAATCTAACAGCAAACGTAGCTTTTCATTATACAAAAGGAAAAGGTTATTTTGAGCAGTTTAAAGCCGATGAAGATTTTTCTGATTATGGTTTAGAGTCGATTGTAATTAATGATTCTGTTACCATTAATACAACTGATTTGATTCGTCGTCGTTGGTTGGATAATGATTTTTATGGAACTGTTTTTAATCTAAACTATGAAAGTAGCGCAACAAAAGGCAATGAATCTGTTCTGACTGCCATTGTTGGAGGTGGATATAATATTTATGAAGGGGGCCATTTTGGGGAAATTATTTGGGCAAAATATGCTTCAACTAGCAGTATTAGAGATAGATATTATGAAAATGATGCAACCAAAACCGATTTCAATATTTTTGGAAAAGTAAATTATCAAGCCCTAGAAAATCTTTTTGTTTTTGCTGACCTTCAAATCCGAACTATCAATTATGACTTTTTAGGTTTTGATAATGACTTGAGTAATGTAGAACAAAATGCGAATCTTTCATTTTTCAATCCAAAATTTGGCTTGACCTACAAACTAGATAATCATCGCTTTTATGGTTCGTGGGCAAGAGCTAATCGTGAGCCAAATCGTGATGATTTTACAGAATCTACACCAAACACTCGCCCAAAAGCAGAGCGTTTGGATAACATAGAAATTGGCTGGAATGGTCGTTTTGAGAAACTTTCTTTGTCAGCTAATTATTATTTGATGAATTATACCGACCAACTTATTCTGACAGGTCAAGTAAATGATGTTGGTTCTTACACTCGTCAAAATGTAGATAAAAGTTATCGTACAGGAGTGGAAATTGTGGCAGATTATCGATTTAATCGAAAATTTTCTTGGTCGGCAAATGCTACTTTTAGCCAAAACAAAATCAATAATTTTACAGAATATTTAGATGATTATGACAATGGAGGACAGCAAGAGATTAATTATGGAGAAACAGATATTGCTTTTTCGCCTTCTCTGATTGCTGCAAATACGTTTTCTTTTCGTCCTGCAAAAGGATTTTCTATCAATCTTTTGTCAAAATATGTAGGTGAGCAGTTTTTGGATAACACAAGTACAGATACAAGAAAACTAGATCCTTATTTTGTAAATGACTTACAACTTGTTTATAATTTCTCTTACAAATTCTTCAAAAATATAGAATTGAATTTACTAATTAATAATATTTTGAGTGAAGAATACGAAAGCAATGGTTATACATTTGGATACATTGCAGGAGGAGAAACTACTCGTCAGAATTATTTTTATCCACAAGCTGGGCGTAATTTCTTGGTAGGTTTGAGAATTAATTTCTAGGAATTTCTAGGAATTGGAAAATGGATATTGGGAATTAGGGATTGGAGAATAAAAATGATAAAATACGGTTTGTTCGATTTTTTGGTCGTATGAATCGTATTTTTAGTTCTATTCAACTTTTCATCTCTAAAATTCATAAATTGAAATAAAATAAATTCAGTTGGTATTCGACAAAGTATGATAAATAGTGCGTCATACAAAGCCAAAATTAATATAATGAAATACTAATTCAAAATGTTGGTAGTGTAGTAAAATTAGCTTACGTTGTTCTACGAATGTAAGTAAATGGACACCTGCCAAAGCAGCGAAGCTAATTTAAAATGGATAATTGATAATTACATAAAATATTGATTATCAAATTATTACATTAAAAAAAAATAAGATGCATTAATTTTGTACGATTACTTAGTTCTTCATTTCAACCATTGTTAAGGTCTTATTTTTCTTCGAAAAATGACCATTGACAAGGTTAAAATGAAGGTTTTGGGTTTTTATAAAAAGTTGTTTTTCTAGAGTGCATCTCAAGATGTCGCTTTATTAATTTTATAGTTGTAGGGAAAAGGCTTGTCTTTTCCTTCCATACAGTTTTTTCTACTTCAAAATGCTAGTTTAGGAAATGGCTTGCCTTTTCCCTACTAAAAACGACATTTTGAGATGCGCCCTTTTTCTACTAAACACAAACGATAGTTCAGCGAAGCTAATTTTACCACACAACCCTTTTTTCATTAACAGAAAGAAAAGGAAGAGAGTTTTTGAAGATGCCCTAAAAGTTTAGTTTTGAAAAGAATTTATTTATTCTCAAATTTAGGTTTCTGAAAATTTACGAAAAAACAAAATAAATCTCATCAAAATTTAGTACAAATTATTAAAACTATGAAAATCTGTTTTGCTACCAACAATTCGAAAAAGATAGAAGAAGTAACGGCTGCTCTTCCCCCAACTATTCAATTAGTAAGTTTGAAAGAAATTAATTGTACAGAAGAAATTCCCGAAACTACGCCTACCATTGAAGGAAATTCGGAACAAAAAGCAATGTATGTTTATCAAAATTATAATACAAATTGTTTTGCAGACGATACAGGACTAGAAATTGAAGCTCTAAATGGAGAACCAGGGGTTTCTTCGGCTATGTATGCTGATGAGATGATGGGTTCATATAGAGATTCAACAGCAAATATGAGCTTGGTTTTGCAAAATCTGAATAAACAAGCCCAAAAAGGAAATTCAAACCGAAATGCACAATTCAAAACTGTTTTTACATTGGTTTTAGATGGACAAAAGCATCAGTTTGAAGGAATAATCAAAGGAAAAATTATTGATGTGCCACTAGGAAAAGACGGTTTTGGTTATGACCCTATTTTTGTTCCGAATGGCTACGACAAAACCTTTGCTCAAATGTCTTTATCAGAGAAAAACAAAATTAGTCATAGAGCCATTGCAACAAAGAAGTTAATTGATTTTCTAAATAAACTTAACAAAGTGTAGTCATAACTAGATATAATGCTTAAATTGAAAAAAAATACCCTTCTAAAATTAATAGAATTCTACTTATCTCAACTAATTTTATTTTATGAAAAACAATTTATTATTCGCTATTCTGTTCTTTACAATTTTTTCTACTATTGTTCTTTTTTCGTGTGGAGGAAGTGATGATACAGAACCAACACCAAACCCAGTAGATACACCTTGTAGCAGTCCTCCAACACTTTCTTTAGTTGCCGAAAACACAGGTTGTGCAGCCAATACAGGAAAAATAACAGCCACAGGAGCAGGAGGAACAGGAACGCTGACCTATCAATTAGGAAGTGGTGATTTCCAAAGTAGTGGTGTTTTTGAAGGTTTAGCTGCTGGAGAATATACAATTACTGTAAAAGACACAGAAAACTGTACGACAAATCAAAAAGCAACTGTCGAAAATGCAGATACACCTACTATTAACGTAGTGACAGTAAATGCAGGTTGTGATTCGAGTGATGGATCAATAACAGTTACTACAAGTGGTGGAAGTGGTAATTTTGAGTATAGCCTTAATGGAGGAGCTTTTCAAAGTAGTGCAACTTTCACAAACTTAACAGCAGGTGCTTATACGATTTCTGTCAAAGACTCAGAAAATTGTGAGGCAACAACAGAAGCAACCCTAACCTCAGGCGTAAATTATACTGATAATATTGCTTCAATTATCAATACAAATTGTGCTATTTCGGGTTGTCATTCTGGAAATCAATCTCCAAGTTTATCTACTTTTGATAATGTTTTTAGTAGTGCTTCACGAGTTTTGAGTCGTGCTGCTGCTCGTTCTATGCCTCCACGTTCTTCGGGACTTTCTTTGACAGATGCAGAAATAAAACTAATTGAATGTTGGGTAGAAGATGGTGCGCCACAGAATTAGTTTAGTATAACTTTTAAAAATAATTTGCCCACAAAATCATTTGTGGGTTTTTTTGTGGATTAGATTTTTGCTAAATACATCTTTTTGTAAAAAAAGAGAAAGTATTTTTAGTAATTGAAGTTTAAGCAAAACACTCAAAATAAGTAACTTATATCACAATTCAAAATTTTTAGACTGTTTTTAATGAAATTTCTTCAAAAATTTTTATTGAACCTATTGCATGTCTGAAAAAGATTCGTACCTTTGCATCGTAGTCAGCGTGACTAGCTCCTGCTGAACTCCCCCAGGGTCGGAAGGCAGCAAGGGTAGGTGGTTGAGCGGTGTATTGCTGGCTACATTTTTAAGACATTCAAAAAGCGTTTTTGACTTAGTTCTAATTTAATTTTAGACTGACTTGAAAACGTTTTTTTTATGCGAATATTTATTTAAACGATTTAGAAGGCTATTTAGAAAAAAATCGTTTTATTATTTCAAAAATAATTACTTATAACTCAATGATTTGCAAGTAGTTATTGAATTATCTGAAAAAAATAAGAAAAAAAATAGATAAAATAATTAGTTTTTACTTGCATCTCTAAAAAAAAGTAGTACCTTTGCATCGTGGTCGGCGTGACTAGCTCCTGTTGAACTCCCCCAGGGTCGGAAGGCAGCAAGGGTAGATGGTTGAGCGGTGTATTGTCGGCTACATTTTTTTATAAAAATACAAGACATTACTGAATTGAATTCGTTCTCTTTAAAGAATCTATCCAATTCTATCCTACTTAGTTCTATAAAAAAAGCATTTCTAATTAACTTTGGAAATGCTTTTTTTGTACAACATGTTTAACTGTATAATCTTGAATGTACAGGTCTTATATTGGCATTAAAGACTCTTTTAGGCTTTCTGATTTTTATATTTCCTTTACTTTGTGATTTGATTTTTTTCATAATTTGAAGTTCTTCTCAACTTTCACTATAAAAAAGTACTAGAGAATTTATTTTATGAGAATTGAAAAGCATGTATAAAATTTTGATTGAAATTTATTTACTAAAATAATTGCCAAGGTTCGCCTACTTGAATATTCCCTGTGCTATTGTATTCTATATCTAACATCGTCTGAAATTCGTCCCTGTTTTCGCTATAAAAAAAGACTTCTACAAAGGGCGATATTTTTTCTAATCCTATCAAAAACTTCTTAGTTTCTTTAACACTTCTTATTTTTAGTTCTTTTTTTATGAAATTTCCATCTTTAAAATAAATCAATAGAGAGCTATTTGAGGAGTGATTTTTTATAGAATATTGTCTTTGAAACTTAATTTGATTTATTTCTTCTAAATAAAAGGTAGTCATTTCTATTTCTATCCGATTTCTAAAAAGATAAATATCGCTATTCGTCTTCCCTAGTATATTCTTAAATTTATGATTAGATGCAATATTAAAAACAACAAAACCAATAAATACTGATAGAACACTTACAAAAAGCATAGTAAGGTCATAAAGAATATCTTTCAAATTTGGAAAGATAATACCAAAAGAAAATAAGGCAGATGCAAATCCCAAATATCCAGCAAATTCATTATTACTGAATTCGTAAAGAAGTTTGTTAGTTCTGTTTTTAGCAACGAGCTTGGAAGGCAAAACAGGAACATTTTCAAGCGTTTGATTTTGCTCACAATGAACTCCATTCATATATTTCCAACTTCCTTCCAAAAAGCAAGATTTACAAGTAGCACAAAAAACAACCTTATCATTTTCTTTGACAATATCGCCTGTAATTGGGTCAGTTCTGCCGATGATATGAGAATGAGTTGAGGAATTTAGTATGTGGGAATGGTAAGGCATAATAAATTGAAAAATAAAAAAACAGAT
This sequence comes from Flexibacter sp. CG_4_10_14_3_um_filter_32_15, assembly GCA_002784125.1. Lineage (GTDB taxonomy): Bacteria > Bacteroidota > Bacteroidia > Cytophagales > Bernardetiaceae > Bernardetia. The sequence goes on along the minus strand of PFKD01000181.1, from coordinate 1,774 downwards.
TTGCAAAATAAAGACGTAGAACGTACTTTTGTCAAAAATTAAATCCTTATTTAAAATTAGTCTAAACAAAAATAGTGAATAAATACTTTCTATTTCTAATTCTATTTTTACGTAAAAATAGCTTTATAAGCTCAACACGAGTGATATTTTTCAAATTTCGTATCTGAACGGATTTTTGACAAAAAAATAGTTTGTTTTTTCCATAAAGTAGGGTTTGCAAACCCTACTTTATGGAAAAAAAGGCGATTGAACAGAATAAAATTTGGCAACTATTTGTCTTTTTTAAAATGTCACTCATATTATAAGTTGTTTTACTTCTACATTCTAATTTTATAAATCTAACTTTATATACAACTAAATCTATGAAAACTATTTTTTTTAAATTTTACTTTGCTTTTTTTATAATTCTATCTTTTTTTGGACTTTCTTCGTGTGGAAATGAAACAGAAACCAAAAAAACAGAATTTGATAGAAAAGAATTATTAGAAAATATTGCTACCAATTTGATTATTCCTTCCTATCAAAACTTAGAAAGTAATACCAATTTGCTTGTGGAAGCTACTCAGAATTTTATACAAAATCCGTCAGTTTCTACATTGGAAGCTGCTCAAACTGCTTGGAAATCAGCTTATTTGTCTTTTCAAGATGCAAATGTTTATAATTTTGGTGCAGCACAAGGAACGCTCGGTTCTCTTGTGGAAAATGTAGGAACTTTTCCTGTAAGTGAAACCAAAATTGAAAATTATATTGCTGCTGGAAATTCGTCATTAAATAATTTTGATAGAGATTCAAGAGGATTTTTGGGAACAGAATATTTACTTTTTGATAAAGAAAGTAAAACAAACATAGTAGAAAAATATACAGACCCAAATAGAAAAGAATATTTGTTGGCAGTCGTTCAGAACATTCAAACAGAAGTAAAAAAAGTAAATGATTCGTGGGCAAACGGTTACAAAGAAACTTTTACCAACAACACAGGAACAGATGCAGGAAGTGGTCTTTCTATTTTGTTTAATGAATGGAATAAAAGTTATGAGAGTATCAAAAATTTCAAATTAGGCTTGCCACTAGGAAGACGAGCAGGACAAACACAGTCTGACCCAAAATTGGTAGAAGCCTATTATAGCAAAGAATCAATTTTGTTTTTGAAGGCTCATTTTGAAAATATTGAGCGTATCTGGTACGGAAAAACGCTAAATGGACAAGATGGAATTGGTTTTGAAGAATATTTAATGAGTATAGAAGGTGGAGAAGCAATCGTTTTGGAAACCAAAGCACAGCTAGAAGAAGTAAAAAAAGCGGTGGAGCTTTTGCCAAATGAAGACCTACAAACACAAATCACTTCAAATCCAACAGCCGTAAACAGTCTTTTGACAGAAATGCAAAAACTAACTCGTTTCTTTAAAAGTGAAATGATTTCGCTTTTAGGAATTACGATTACCTACGATAGTGGCGATGGAGATTAAAATCATATAAAAATACCTCAACGACGACACAGCCTCTTTGAAGATTATACTATAAAACGCTATTTCAATACATTTGAAGTAGCGTTTTTTCATTTCAAAAAAAAGTCTGTTTTTTCAAAAAAAATAAGCAACTTTGCATAAAACTGTCATTCCCCACCCTAAATTAAAAAAAAGCCGTGTTTAAATAAATTATCATTTAATTGATAATAAATTGCATTTTAGCTGCGTAGCTGCGAAATGTTTGTAGAAAAAAACATCAAACAGAAATTTCAAGCTGCGTAGCTGCGTAATATCGTAATTTAAGACAT
>PFKD01000222.1 GCA_002784125.1 Flexibacter sp. CG_4_10_14_3_um_filter_32_15 | reverse complement strand
ATGCTGTTTGATAAATTCTCCTCTATAAAAAATATCTAAAGTTACTTTTGCTCTATTTGGAACAATGATTATTTTATCAAAACCCTTTCCTATCAATAGTTTTCCTCCACTAATTTTATAACTCAAATCATTTGGATTCATACTTTTAGCCAATGAAAAGCTAATATGATTTCCTCATTTCAAATAAAGAGAAGCAGGGATTTGAACATGATTTTGAACAGTTACTTCCATTTTATTTGGATATTTTTGAGCGATACTTTTCAATGGAAATAAAAGCAAGAGAAGAACAACTAATTTTTTCATAGACTATTTTTGTGATAATTTTAGGATAGAACAGAGTTTTGTTTGTTTTCTTGTATTTATTTTTTGTTATCAACTTCATAAACAAAAATTTAAGGTTCAAAATTTGAGAACCTATTTAGGTGTATACTTCTTGTTATTTTTCTGATTTCCAAAAATGTCAAAATCTGTTTCGTATTCTTTTCTGTTTATTGCTTTGGCTGCATTGTTGGTAGGTTTGGGCTTTCGATATTTTTTGGTAAACACAAAAGATTACAACGAATACACACAAGAAGTACGAAAAAAAGTAGATAAAGAACTAGAAGTAGCTGAAATAGAACTCACAGCATTAGAAGAAGCGGTCATTCAGAACTATAAAAAACTAGATTTTTCGCTTATTACTTCGAATACAGGCACTTATCCCATTTATATTTTTAGAAATAGTGAGCTTCTTTTTTGGACAGATAATACCTATTTACTTTCCTACGATCAACTCAAAAATAATTATTCAGAATATACGATCGAAACGCCAAAAGGATTGTTTTTGATAAAACAAAAAATCATAGTTACCAAATACGATAATATGACAGGAGTCGTTTTGATTCCTTTGGCTTCTGAATACAAAATTTATAATCGATTTCTGACTTCGGGTGTCAATCCAAAACTTTTTGCTACATCTGATATTAGCCTTCAACTCAATCCAGAGGGGTCTTCGTATCGTATTTATGGAACAGGAAGTAATTTGCTTTTTGCACTCACTTTTCCATCTGATTATAGTTGGCAGTCTTCACAAAATTATACAGTTCTTTTTTTTATGATTATTGCTTGTGTTTTTGTGTTTTTGCAGGCTCGTATATCGATGCTTTATTTTTTGAGAAATGGTAAGGTTTGGTATGCCTTCTTTACGCTTTTGAGTACGTTTGTGGGCATTCGTTTTTTGATGCTTTTCTTAGAGTTGCCAAATAGTGTTTTGCCTACAGTTCTTTTTAATGCTCGTTATTACGCCTCTTCTTTTGTTGCGCCTTCACTTGGAGATTTATTTTTGAATGTAATTTGTATTTTTATTATAAGTAGCTTTTTGTTTGTTCATTTTAGCGAACTCTCTCACATGCGAAGTATTGGCAGCCGAAAACGCAAACAGTTTGGTATTGTGATAGCCATTGCGCTTTCTTTTGCTATTGCTTTTTATCATTTTCTCAATATTCGAAATCTCTACATTCACTCTCCTCAAATTTCGTTGGATTTTACACGAGAATTAGACTTTTCACTGCTCAAAATAACAGCTCTTTGTATAGGAATCTTGACAGCAACGACTTATTTTTTACTCGTTCATATTTTGGTCAGATTTATAGAATGGCTTCATGTAGAAGGTAAAAAACTGATCCTACTGGTTTCTATTGGTATTTTGGTGGGTTGGATTGTAAGTGGGGTTTATGGTTTTAGTGTTCATGCAAATGGTTCTGATGCTTGGATTGCGCTCATTCATACCATTTATATTTTGGTCGTTATTTTTGTAGAATTGCCTCGTTCGGAGCGTTCTTTTACCTATCAAATTTTCATTTATATCTTTTTGGGTGCAATTACTACTTCGATTATGAGTAGTTATATTATTTATTGTTTCGAACAAACTAGAGAAAGAGTAGCCAAACAAAATTTTGCCGAACAGCTTTTGTTAGAAAATGATTTGCAGGGCGAATTTTTATTAAATGACGTTGTCGAATCACTACCCTATGACCCCATTATCAAGAATAGATTGATGACTTCTTTTACTACAAAAGATATTATCTCAAGAAAAATAAGGAAATTTTATTTGGATTATTATTTTGATAAATACGATATAAAAGTTCATTTATTCAATGGAAACGGAATGCCGTATGATAATACAATGACTTATGATGAAATGTATTCAAGATACGCACAGCCAGATTATGCAACAGAATATAAGGATATTTTCTTGGTTCATGACTTATCAACCAATACAAAACGCTATTTTGCTTTTAGTGAAATTAGTAGAAGTGGAGTAAAGATTGGAAAAATTGTATTAGAATTACAGCTCAAAAAGATAGTTTCGAACAGTGTCTATCCCAATCTTTTATCTGACAATCCGTATTCAAATTATAATCGTTGGGGAGGGCGAAATGCGTGGAGTTATTCTATTTTTAAAGATAGAGAACTTGTCTATACACAAGGAAATTTTGTTTATGAAAAAGATTTTTTAAAGAATTTTGATAAAGAAAAAAGTTTTTCTACTTCTTCTTACAAACATCTTTTGGTAAAAGAAAATGATAATAAAGTTGTTGTTATTTCATCGGTAAAATATCCTCTAAAGTCTGTTTTGACTAATTTTTCGATGCAATTTATTTGTATTGTCTTGATGATGCTTTTGCTTTTGGCTGTTTATCGTCTTTATTTTAGACAGCAGCCTTTTACATTTAATCTGACAGGAAGAATTCAACTTTATCTCAATCTTGCTTTTTTCTTGCCTACGATTCTTTTGAGTATTCTAATTGTAAGTATTCTGAATTCGGAAAATAAAAATCAAACTATCGAAACCTACTTTCAAAAAGCTGAAAATGTAGCTCAAAATTTCTCTAATAAACTTACTGATTATGTAGCCAAAAAAAATAGTACAAAAGATGAATTGTTAGAATCCCTTCAAGAAATTGCTCGTCTTACACAAACAGAAATCAATGTTTTTGATAGAGAAGGTGTGCTTTTAGCTTCTTCTCAACCTACCATTTATGATAATGGATTAGTTTCTTCGCTCATCAATCCTAAGGTAATGGCTCTTCTGATAGAACAACAACAGAATAAAGCTATTTTGAGTGAATCTATCGGAAAACTAGATTATAATTCGGCTTATGTAGTTGTGAATTCTCCAAATACAGGAGAAGTGGTAGGAATTATTGATGTTCCCTTTTTCGAATCTCAACGCTATGCCGACGAGCAGATTTTGGAAGTAGTTTCGACGATACTAAATGTTTTTACAGGTATATTTTTATTGCTTGTTGTGCTTTCCTTTTTTGCTTCTCGGAATTTGACAAAACCGTTGAGCCTTGTTACTTATCGTCTGAAAAGAATTACATTGAGTGGAGATAATAAGCCATTGGATTACAAATCTGATGATGAAATTGGACTTTTGGTAGGAGAATATAACAAAATGCTTGTCAAATTAGAGGAAAGTAGAGCTGCATTGGCTGCTAGTGAAAAAGAATCGGCTTGGCGAGAAATGGCAAAACAAGTTGCTCATGAAATCAAAAATCCTCTTACGCCTATGAAACTAACTTTGCAACATTTGCAGCGTGTTTTGGCAAATGAAGAATCGCCTGCCGAGCGTTCCATTAAAAGTTTGCTTACTCAAGTAGATACATTGAGTGACATTGCGACTTCTTTTTCTGCTTTTGCAAAAATGCCTATTCCGAAAAGTGAGCGTTTTGATGTTTCGATGGTATTGCAAGAAACATTGATTTTGTATAAAAATGATGGAAGTGTTCGTTTAGATGCAATTATTGACCAAGGAGAATTTTATGTAAATGGAGATGCAAAGCTAATGGGGCGTATTTTTACAAATCTAATTTTGAATGGAATACAGTCTGTTGAAGAAAAAGACCCACATATCAATGTTGTCTTAGAAAAAACAAATCAAAAATCGCCAAAAACAATTTTACTCTACATTCGTGATAATGGAAAAGGAATAGATGAGGACACAGCCAAAAAACTCTTTATTCCTAATTTTACAACAAAATCAACAGGTTCAGGAATCGGACTTTCGGTGGCAAAACGTGGAATAGAACACGCAGGAGGAAGAATTTGGTTTGAAACAGAGCCTTATTTTGGAACGACCTTTTTTATTGAACTGCCTTTGGTGGAGTAGTAGTTTACTAAACTTCATTCAAGTTACAAAAATCTACAAATAAACTACTTCTCCAATTTTTGGAGCATTCAATTTTTCTGAAAGTCCTTGTTTTTTCATTTCTGAAGTCAGCCATTTTATAGGTTCTCCTAGTGGTTCGTCTGCCAAATCAAATGTTCCGTAGTGCATCGGAATTAGTGTTTTTCCTTTTGTTTCTTGAAATGCTTTTACAGCTTCTTCTGGATTTATATGAGCATTTTGCATCATAAAAGGAGGTTTATATGCACCTATTGGCATAATTACAGTATCAGCAGCTCCCAAAATTTTTTCTATTCGTTTGAAGTGAGGTGCATAAGCTGTATCGCCAACAAAGAATAATTTGTGATTGGTGTTTGTGTTTTCTATCCAAAATCCACCCCAAAGCATTTCATTAAAATCAAACAAACCTCTTTTACACCAATGTTTGGAAGGTAAAAAATTGACTTTGATTCCTTCTTTTGTCTTGAATTGTTGATACCAACCTGCTTCCTGTATTTTTAAGTCTTTTGAAATTTGTTGATGTAAAAAATCAGCCGTTTCTAAAGGAACAAGAAATTCTATATTCGGATTTTGAGGAATAATTTTTTTGAGGGAAGGAATATCTAAATGATCTCTGTGATTGTGAGAAAGAAGCAAATAATCAATATTTTTTATTTCTGAAATTTGGCAAGGAAGAGAAGATTTGCGAGGAACAAACGGCATACTTTCCAAACAAGGGTCTGTCAGAAAATTAATTCCATTCAAACGAATAAAAAAAGAAGCATGTCCAAACCAAACAATACAATCTTTATCTTCTTCAAAAAATGTGTTGTTTTGAATGGTTTCTAGCTTAAAGTTTTCATTTTTCTTTTCTTCTTTTTGTGGGTTGGTTTGAAGTTGCCATTTCAAGACGGTTGTTAGAGATATTTCTTCGTTTTCAGTTGCGCCTTCATTACAAAAAACGCTATCAATAAGTGGGTTTCCTTCATAATACTTTTCAAACTCATTTTCTCTATCAATAATAAATTCTAAATCTGGATTAAAAATTCGGCTTATTTGTGGCATTTTATCAAAATCTTGAGTGAATTTTTTGCTTTAAAACACTAATTTAGATAAAATACTTTCTATTTTAAAATTAAAACTTATACTCATTTTTAGAGTATTTGGACAGTATGTTACACAGTACTGGGTGCATAACAAATTGTCGTTTTTTCAATTAGTTGTATGCTACCTAATCGATAAACAGGGGTAAAACCCTGTCCAATTTATAATTCAGTGTAGTTTTTTAATTGAACAGGGTTTTAACCCTGTTTTTATTTTCTTTTGTGCGACAATTTGTTATGCACCCCACAGTACTAAAGACTGCTTGATTTATATTTTTTTATCTAAGAATTTGTAATACTATTTCAAGACTAGACATTATAACATGAGTGACATTTATAAAATCTAAAATAGTCCTTTCCTAGCAACAAAGTTGCGCAACCTTTGTAGAATGATAATAAAAAATAAATTTCAAAAGCTACAGAGTAGCGTAACTTTGTTATTAATTTCAAATTACAAGGTTTAGCTACTCTGTAGCTCTAATAAAGTTCATTTTTGAGGTTCTATAAAGGTTACGTTGCGCTGCAACTGAAAATCAAATACTTAAAAATGTCACTCATGTTGACATTAAGAAGCTATTTCTTCTTTGTTTTGAATAGAAATAGTTGAAAAATCCATCTCAATTTGATTTCTAGTAATATCTGCAAAGGTTTCTCTTTTTCGGATAAGATAATCTTTTCCTTCATACACCAATATTTCGGCAGGACGGAAACGAGAATTATAATTAGAAGACATCATAAACGAATAAGCACCTGCATTTTGAAAAGCAAGAACGTCATTTTCTCTTACTTCGGCTAGTTTGCGATTTGCGCCAAAAGTATCTGTTTCACAAATATATCCAACCACATTATAAACCCTTGAGATGCCACTCGGATTCGAAATATTAGTAATATGATGATAAGAATCATAAAACATAGGACGGATGAGGTGGTTCATACCCGAGTTTAGCCCAGCAAAAACAGCCGTAGGAGTTGTTTTGAGGACATTTACAGAAGCCAAAAATGTTCCTGATTCGCTTACTAGATATTTACCAGGTTCGAAGACGAGTGTTAATTCTTTTCCACACGTTGCACAAAATTCATTGAAACGCTCAGAAACTTCTTCTCCTAGTTTGTCAATATCAGTTGTAATATCATTTTCTTTATAGGCTACTTTAAAACCACTTCCCATATCGATATATTCTAAATCTGGGAAATTTTCTGCCGTTTCTAATAAAATATCTAGCCCTCTCAAAAATACTTCTACATCAAGAATATCCGAACCTGTATGCATGTGAAGTCCTGTAATTTTCATTTTGTAGGCATCAACAATTCGAAGTACATGACGCATTTGATATAGCGAAATACCAAACTTTGAATCTATATGCCCTACCGAAATTTTTGCATTTCCACCTGCCATCAAATGAGGATTGATACGAATACAAACAGGAACTTTCCCTCCCCATTGATGTCCAAATTCTTCCAAAACAGAAATGCTATCAATATTTACTTGTACTCCCCAATTTACGGCTTCATTTATTTCGCTTAATGGCACCGAATTAGGAGTAAATAAAATATCAGAAGGCTCAAAACCAGCCAACAGACCAAGTTGAACTTCTTCAATCGAAACGGTATCAAGTCCTGCACCTAAAGATTTAAAGAATTTCAAGACTGAAATATTCGTAAGGGCCTTACAAGCATAGTGTACTTTCATTTTGGTCTTCGAAAACGCCTTACAAAGCTGTTTGTATTGTGTTTCCATTTTTTTTGCATCATAAACATACAAAGGTGTTCCATATTTTTCTGAAAGTGAGAGAGCAGAAATGCCTCCAATACGATATTCATCTTGGTCAAATTCTAACATGATTAAAATAAAAGGTTAATTAAGTTAATTATAAAAGTGTATAAATTTTTTTCAAAGTTTGAAATAAGAATAAGCAATTTAACAAAAACAGTAAAGTAAAAGTTCGAAACTAATTTTTAAAATAGATGCTTTTATGAAAAATTAGATTTTAGGGGATGTTTTTATACATAAAAAAGCCTCATCTAACTAAATAGACAAGGCTTAATGATTAATAAAAGTCATATTTTGAATTTTTGAAAAATTATAGGTAAAATTTTTCTCTATGAAGGCGTTATATTTAACCTATTGGCCAAGGAAGTTTTGGTGGCTCTGTTCCGTCACCGTCGCTATCAGTAGTCATTTCTAATCTTTCCTCTAATTCTTCGATGCGAAGTTCGTTCTCTAATTCTGTGAAGAGTTCGTTTTGAGTGTCAAGTTGGTTTGAGTTTTTTGAATTGTTCATAGCGTATAAAATTTTGAAGTGTAAAAATGTATTTTAGTTGTCAAATTCAGAGTTATATAAAAATGATTATATTGAAATAATCTAATAAAAAGATAAGACTAAGAGTGATAAAGAAGTCTTGTACAATTTCTTGTTTTATATACCCAAATATAGAGGTTAAGGTTGCAGAATCAAATACTAATTAGTGCTTATTTATTACTTGAGTTATTTGTGAATGATTAATAAAATAAAATAAAATTTGGTAAAATTGTTTTTATGCAAAATAATGTATTTTTTTCTACGAAATGAGGTAATTAGAATCACTAACTATATAAAAAATCTAATTTTGAAGAGTTTATGAGAAGTTGGTAATTTGGTTTAACTTTAAAAATAAACTCTTTAACAAAGTCATAATACGCTAAAAATGTGCGTTTTATGTAAAAAAAGTACGCTAGAATATTTTTTTTAGATATTTTTTTAGAGATTTTTTTAGGAATTTTTTAGGAATTTTTTAGCTTAATTTTAAAAAAATATGCTCTAATTTCCTTTACAAACTACCATAGACTTATCATTTTGATTGAATTTTTATACTATCATAAGTTTTTCTCGTTAAGGTCGTTGAGAAAGAGTTATCTTTGCTTTTGTTATTGAAACAAAATGGGAATAAATGCTTCTATATTTATCCAATTAAGAATATATAAAACCTACAAAGAACAATATGAAACTCAACTATAAAGAATTAGGTGATCCAAAATCACAACCCTTACTTATTTTACATGGCGTATTTGGTTCACTTGATAATTGGCTTACTTTAGGTCGTCAGTTTGCAGAAACCTACCGAGTATTTTTGATAGACCAGCGTAACCATGGACGCTCTCCACACGATGAAAAAATGAATTATGCAGTTTTAGCAGACGATTTATACCATTTTATAGAAGAACATCAACTCAAAAATCCTTTACTGATTGGGCATTCTATGGGAGGAAAAGTAGTGATGCAATATGCGCTTACTTATCCTGATACGTATGAAAAAATGGTAGTAGTTGATATTTCTCCTAGAAAATATAATGTTTCGCATCATGAAGCTATTTTGAATGGATTGAAAGCTATTGATGTAGAAAATCTAAAAAGTAGAGGGGAAGCCGATGAAAAATTAGGACAATATATAGATGAAGAAGGTGTCAGAATGTTTTTACTCAAAAATCTAGCTCGTACAAAAGATGGATTTGAGTGGAAAATGAATTTACCTGTCTTAGAAAAATCTATCTTAAAAATAGGAGGTGCAGTAACCAAAAACAAGAATATAGATACGGCTGTCGATTTCAATGACAAATCAACTTTATTTATCAATGGAGGACAATCTCGTTATATTCAAGAGAAGGACATTCCAACAATTACAAAATACTTTCCAACTGCTCATATACACACTATAGAAGAAGCAGGGCATTGGGTACACGCTCAAGCACCAAAAGAATTTTTTGAAACTGTAATGAATTTTCTTCAAAGCTAAAATGGAAGTTATTTTCTAATTCAAGTCATATATGGCTTGAATTAGAATTTTTAAAGCATCTAAATTGATTCTTGATAGAGATTTGGTTCTGACTTCTCAAACCTAACTTTATTGACTAACCTAATTTTACTCCCCAAAAAGTAATATCATCACGCTGTTCTGCGCCTTGCCTGTGTGCTTCCAAAAAGTCAATTACTAAATCTTGTTGGGTTGCCATATCTTTATCTAAGATAGTACTAATAAATAATTTTAAATTATGACTTCCTATGCGTTCAGCTTGTGGCGAGTTTTGGTCTGCAAATCCATCGGTAGTGAGGTATAAAGACGAACCAGCAGGAAGTTGAATAATATCTTCTTCAAAAAGTCGTTTTTATTCTCTTTGTTTTCCTCCAATCGAACTTCTTGTAGCTCCAATTTCATGTATTTCTGTATGAGAAGGTTCTGCATACCACAAAGGACGTTTCGCACCCGAATAAGCTACCTCATAGAGAGCCGAAGTACGTTTTTCTATTCTACACAAAATCATATCCATACCATCTTTATTACTCTTTGAGCTATTTTTTGATTTTGTATCTTGTTTTAATAATTTTCGGATTCGTTCGTGCATCAAAGTCAAAATTTTGGAAGGCTGTACGTGTTTTTCTTGATTGATAAGTTCTTCCAAAAGCATATTTCCAATCATAGACATAAACGCCCCCGGTATTCCGTGTCCAGTACAATCTACAACAGCAATAAATGTAAAACCATTTACTTTTGTAAGCCAATAAAAATCTCCACTTACAATATCCTTTGGGCTATAAACCAAACAATAATCTGAAAATTGATTCAAAATTGATTTTTCAGTCGGAGTAAGTACGCCCTGTATGGTTTTGGCATAACGCATACTATCCAAAATACTTTGATTTTTATCATGAATAAGTTTGTAAGCATTTGCATTAGCAACAGCAATCGAAACATACGTAGAAAGGTTACGCAAAAGGGCCAAATTATCCTCTGTATAAGGATTTTTTTCAAAACTTTGAATTGTCATGACACCAATCGGTTTTTCACGAATTCGAAGAGGAATAAAAAATGCTGTTTGAGGAACTTTACCTAAAAGAGTGCTAATATGTTGTTTGTTTTCTTTAAAATATTCCTTTTTTACATCGACAATAAAAATTTCTTTATCATCCAAAAAAGATTGTACAGAAAGACTTTTTGTCTCTTCTGTGGCAGATTCTATATGAAAAGGCAATGTTTCATTATTTTCTATAAAATTATTGTACTCAATGGCTTGTGAGCGAGGGTTATAAATACCAATTCCGAAGCCATCGACAGGCATAATAGGCTCAATGCTTTCCTTAATGATAGAAATAAGAGCGTTTTCATCCATTGTTGCTGTTATTTTTCGTCCAATTTCTGAGAGAATAAAAAGGCGTGAAAATGTTTCTTTGAGCTGATTGTTTTGTTGTGTAATTTCTTCTTTTTGCTGACTTATTTCTGTACTTTTTTCCAAAATCTCTTTATTCTGATTATCTCGTTCTCTTTTCTGAATAAAGACAAGAATAGCAATTACTAACAAAAGAATAGAACCAGTAGCTAGAGAATAATTCCAAATTTCTTGACGTTCGATTTCAGACTCGTGTAATTTTTTTTGTTCTCTCAAAACCGAAATAACCTGTTCTTGTCGTTCGCTTTCAAAGACAGCTTGTAGGCGTTTGGTTTCATTCAAATTTTGCTCTTTTTTTAAGGAATCATCTAAGGTTGTATATTTTTCTAAATATTTTGTAGCAAGTTCAAATTCAGAGGTTTTTTGATAAATATTTGATAGAAGGCGATATACATTTCCCGTATTTTTTCTTAAACCTATCTGTAGTGCTAAGTCTAAAGCATTTTTTGCAAAAATCTCAGCTTTTTTATAATTATTATCAAAGTGATAAAATTCGGCTTTTCCAAAATTAATATAAAATAGAAGATGGCGATTATTTAATTCTTGAGCTATTTTTTCAGCCTTATTAAAATAAAAAAGAACTTTATCTTTAATGCGAATAAGGAGTTAAATTAAAACTGTTTTTATTTT
>PFKD01000103.1:7873-18893 GCA_002784125.1 Flexibacter sp. CG_4_10_14_3_um_filter_32_15 | reverse complement strand
ATTATCTTTATTATCTTTATTATCTTTATTATCTTTATTATCTTTATTATCTTTATTATCTTTATTATCTTTATTATCTCTCTTATCTTCGTTTTTAGGAGTTACTTTTTCTACTGTATTCTTCTTTTCAGTATTTGCTGTTTGAGAAGATGAAACTGTTTTTTTAGTACTGGTAGTAGTTGTATTAGTAGTTGTATTATCAATAGATTTTACTTTAGTTTCTTCTTTTGTATCAGTAGCCTTTTCTTGTTGTTTAGAAACCGTTTTTTCTACTCCTTTTTGATTCGCTCCTTTATTTGGATTGGAAGACTGTTTTTTAGCAGTATTTTGATTAGAACCTTTTTTCTTCTTATTAAACTTATCCAAATCTACTTTACCTATCACCTTCATTTGATGTGAAGTAGTAGTAAATGTTTCAGGCTCTGCTTTTTTAGTTTCTGTTTTTTTTTGGTCTTTCAAATTGACAGTTTCTACAGTAGGTTTGACATTTCCTTTTATAAAAAGTTCTTTTTCTTGTTCTTGTTCTGTATCGTCATAATCGTCTTTTTTAGTCTGTGCGTCTTTTGTATCTTTATCAATAGTTTTGGCTGTTGAGGAAGTAGCACCTATTTTAATATTAGACGCTTCTGCTCTGTTTTTGAGAGAAGACTCAAAATCTTTTTCCAAAATTGAATACATTTCTTGATTGATAGGCTCATTGGGATTGCCTTTCAAATCGTGTCCTTTTTTTCGTAGATGCTCGACGATGGTATTGCGTCCGATATTTAATTTTCGGGCGACTTGACTGAGCCTCATTTGTGTCTTTTTTTCTGCCATAAATTTTTTTGGGGGCGACTATTAAACTATCTTCTGAAAAATTATCCTTAATTTATATAAAAAGGTCAATAAAATTCTAAAAATGATGAGTTGCCTACTTTTGACTCCTAAGAGATATGTATTTTAGTGATTTTAGGAGGTTCTGTTCTTAAACTAATTTAAGTTTTTTTTGAAACGATATTGGGTTTTGATGAATAAACTGATTTAATACAGTTGTATACTAAATTGTTGAATGTAAAAGTTTTTAATCTGATTTGCAGTTAAGTAGTAGTCTAATATTAGTCTAAATGCTGTAAAACAGATTATCACACAAAAATACGATAATTTTTAGAAAAATTAATCTAAAATCGCAAAAAAAGTAAATTTTTATTTTTTTATCTAATTTTTATAGAAAAGACTACAAATTTTAAACCCTAAAAGTAGTTTATTTCTCTTAGGGTTTAATTTTATAGTTATTCAGAAATTATTCAAATTCTTTCTTGAGGACTTCCAAAACAAAATCAATCGTTTCTTCTTCCAAATCTACACGACGAATTAAATCTTCTCGGTTATATTCCAATACACTTCTTGCCGTATCAAAACCTACTTTATGAAACTCGTCGATAATCCAGTCATCGATAGCATCTTTGAATTCTGACAAATCCACATCATCCTCAAAATCATCAACAGCTTCTTCTCTAAAAACATCAATTTCGTAATCTACTAGCTTTCCAGCCAAACGAATGTTTTGACCTCCTTTTCCGATAGCTAGTGAAATTTGGTCACGCTTCAAGAAAACAGCTACACGAGCATTAGCTTCATCTATTTTCATAGAACTCGTTTTGGCAGGACTCAAAGCACGAGAGATAAGTAATTCTAAATTTTCGGTATAATTAATTACATCGATATTTTCGTTACAAAGTTCTCTTACAATCGAATGAATACGTGAACCTTTCATACCCACACACGCACCAACTGGGTCAATACGGTCGTCAAATGATTCTACGGCTACTTTTGCACGCTCACCAGCTTCTCTTACTACTTTGCGAACTGCGATTGTTCCCTCTTCGATTTCTGGAATTTCAGATTCGAATAATTTTTCTAAGAATAAAGGTGCTGTACGAGAAAGAATAATTTTTGGATTTCCGTTTTGCATTTCTACACGATGAACAACAGCACGAACACTATCTCCTTTACGGAAACGGTCTTTCGGAATTTGTTCTCCTTTTGGCAAACTAAGTTCCTTGCCTTCGTTATCTTGCAAAACTACTTCACGTTTCAAAACTTGATATACCTCACAAGTAACAATTTCGCCTACATATTCTTTGTATTTTTGATACAATAAGTCTTTTTCCAAATCTCTTACCTTTTGGATAAGTGTTTGACGGGCTGTCTGAACTAATCTACGTCCAAAATCATCAATTTTGATTTCTTGTGCTACATCTTCGCCTACTTCAAAATCAGGTTCGATTTTTTTGGCATCTGAAAATCGAATTTCTGTTTGCTCATCGTACTCTGGCTCGTCATCTGCAATAATATTTCTGTATTGCCAAATTTCTAAATCGCCTTTTTCGATATTGACAATCACATCAAAATTTTCGTCAGAACGGTATTTTCTACGAATAAGTGTGCGAAAAACGTCTTCCAAAATACGAATCATCGTAGGACGGTCGATACGCTTCAACCTTGCAAAGTCTGCAAAGGATTCTATTAATGTTGTGGTTTCTGTACTCATTTTTTTGTATTTTATACAAACAGCTTGGAAACTATTTGCTACGTTATTTTTTCTTGAATGATATTTGAACATGTGCTACTTTAACTTCATCGAAATTAATAGTAGTAGGTTTGTATTTTGTCTTTAATTTTCCTTTTTTTCCTTCGGCTACTTCATATTCTTCAGTAAGAAGAAAAACTTTTTTTGTTTTGCCATTTACTTCTTGTTCTTCAATAGATTGTAATTTGCCTACTTTCTTTGTTCCATCTTTGAGTTCGAACTCTAAAGTTCTTCCTACATGTTGAGGATATTGTCTGAAAATATGCAACCCATAATCTACCCCTGGTGAAGTAACTTCTAAATTATAGGGTTTGTCTTCCCCATTTTCATCTTTGCCAAACAAGTCATCTTCTTCAAAGTAAGCTCCTACTTTTCGGCTTACATTTGCACAATCAGCAATTCCAACGCCATCATCGCCATCAATAATGATAATTACTTTTGGAATTCTTGTTTTTGAAATTTGAATTTCTAATAAAAAAATATGTATTGAAAGTGCAAAGTCAAAAAACTCATTTCCTTCTTCAGTAGCTTGTGGAGCAGTTGCTTTTTGAATAAAATCACTAATTTTTTCTTTAATAGAATTGATTTGTGCTGTTTTTGAATCCATATACAAATTTAGAAGTTAGAGTTCAGAAGATTAGAAGTAAATATTTTCTATTAATTATAAAATATATAAAAACGAAAAAGGAAGGCTTTTTCTGCCTTCCATTTTGTATTGTTTCCTAATTAGTTACAAAAGTACAAAAAAGGGTTTTGTTTTGCAAATTTTGGAGCTTACTAATAAGTTAAAAATAAACCTATAAGATTTTCAAAAACCTTATAGGTTTGAATGACAAAATAAACGTTATTACAGTTATTTACAGGTCTAATAATCAATTAGTTAGAAAAAAGCAAAACAGTCTTATTTTTCCATAGCGACAGGTTTGCAAACCTGTCGCTATGGAAAAATGAGCATCACTAAATTAACCGTGATAATGTTTAAATGATTATTTATGCTCCAATTCCACCACAAAAAAAGCAACTGTTCCCTCCAACGAACTGGTAGAAAATTTTACTTCATTTTGAGCATAAGTAACTTCATTTGTACTCACTAATTTATTTCCCAAAACTTGAATCAAACCTTCTTTGAGCGTTCCTGTTCGCTGTCCTAATTTTTGATAAATATCATTTATATCTAAAGGATAACGAGAATAAATGACACAAAAATAATCCGTTCCTGCTACATTGTCCATTGTCAAATAATGTTTTTCATCTGGAAAAGCTATTTCGCCATTATGATACGGCAAATAGGGACTGATGTAGGCTTTATGAGGAAAAACAACCTGTACATTTTTGGTTTTATCGGTTGCAAAAGCATAAACATACGCAGGTTCGAAATTAGAAAGATAAAGACGGAAATTTGTACCTCCACTAAAAGGTTGAAACGTTTTATAAGTAGCAACTCCATTCTTTTTTAAGTCAATTTTATTTCCGTTGGCAAGTTCGAAGCGCAAACTTCCAGCTAGTAAAGGACGTTCTTTTTTTGGTTTGTAATACGGCACTAGCTCATACGCAAAACGCACAAATTCAGTAAATGTATCGTATTCTACCCACGTAAAACCCCCATTTGCCCAGCCTGTCCCCCAACTATTCATAATTTCAAAAGCTCCTCTTTCACCTTTTTTATCATCAAAACCAATGACACAAATTGCGTGTCCTCCCCAACCTTGTCCAGCTATTTCAGTAGGTTGCCAAAATTCTTTTGCATCATAAATTGAAGGTGGTGCTTCCATTCCAATCACAACAGGATTTCCTTCTGTCAGACTTTTTTTGAGTGCCAAAATTCGTTCTTCTTGTGTAAAACCAATATTCCACAAACGTACATAATCTTTTAGTTTGTAGTCTTCGGCTTCTTTGTAGGTTTTTTCAGGCACATAATCGACGCATTGCTTTGGAAAGCTACTGCGTTTTGCTACACCATGAACTTGCATTTTTTTGAGTGCATCGGTCATAATTGCGCCGTATGTACAATCTTGGTCTTCTTCTTCTTTTACTAATTTATAGATAAATCCAGGGGAAAAAATGAGTTTGTCAATTTCGGCTTGTGAGCGCAAATCCAACTGACGAGCTTCTAAAATTGTTCTAGCTGCATACGCCGTCGTCCAGCCTACACACGTTCCATACGTTCCTTGATCACCGGGGGTGGGGCAGTATTGTTTGAGAGAAACAGCCGAAGGCAAACCACGATAACTTTCTTCTGTTTGCCTAGATTTTAATTGAATTTTTTCGCTTTCTTTTTCTTCTGCTTCTAATAACAAACCTTTTCCACGATTATCTAAACTGGTTTTTTGTTGAGCAAAAAGTGAAAAAGAAATTAACAGAAACATGCACAAAAAAGTGTATTTTGAGCTATATTTATAAAATGGAACTTTCATTGGGATAGAATTTATAAGTAAAACAGACTTCCTAGTCTGTTAGAAATACTATATTTTGCACAGACTAGGAAGTCTGTGATACATTTTATACCAAAACGCAAAAGTAATGCCTTCATTGTATCACTCTGTAGCTGACACTTTTCAAGTGTCAGAAATATAGCGTTTTTCAAATAAATACGTTTTCGAATCTTTAAAACGATAGTTGGGAAACTGTCGGCTACTTACTATGATAAACTTAGAAACACTAAAACAAAAAAATCTAACCCTCCTAGAAGCTATTGCAGGAAGTAAAGCCTACGGAACAGATTTACCTACTTCGGACACCGATATAAAAGGAATTTTTATTCTACCAAAAGAAGAATTTTATGGCTTGGAGTATGTTCCACAAGTGAGCGATGAGAAAAATGATGTTGTTTTTTATGAAATAAAGCGTTTTATAGAACTTTTAGCTAAAAATAATCCGTCTGCGATAGAGATTTTTCATACTGCCAAAGAAGATATTATTTACAAAAATCCAATTCTTGAACTTATAAAGTCAGAAGACATTTTATCAAAATTATGTAGAGATACTTTTGCAGGTTACGCCTTGACACAAATCAAAAAAGCAAAAGGACTAAAAAAGAAAATTTTTAATCCGATGCCAAAAGAACGAAAATCAGTTTTAGATTTTTGTTATGTTTTACCTAATCAAAATAATTATCAGAATAATGAAAAAGAAAGTATTTCACTTCAGAAATGGCTCAAAATAAACGATTACAAACAAGAAAATTGTGGACTTTCGGCTGTCAATCATATCAAAAATACCTATCTTTTATTTTATCATAATTCTGATTCTGAAATAGAAAATAAAGCAGAAAATCATTTTTATTATAAAGGAATTCTAAAAAAAATAGATTCGAACGAAGTCAGTTTGAGCAGCATTCCAAAAGGCGAAAAACCGATTGCTTATTTGTATTTCAATAAAGAAGGTTATACGGCGCATTGCAAAAAACACAAACAATATTGGGACTGGGTAGAAAAGCGAAATGATACACGCTATGAAAATACACTTGAACATGGCAAAAATTACGATGCCAAAAATATGATGCACACTTTTCGTCTTTTAGATATGGCGATTGAAATTTTGGATAAAAAAGAAGTCATTGTCAAACGTCCAAACAGAGAAGAATTATTAAAAATCCGAAGTGGATTTTTTACGTATGAAGAACTTATCGAAAAAGCAGACCAAAAAATCGAAGAGTTAGAAAAAGCCTATCAACATTCTACTTTACCCGATTTTCCAAATATTGGAAAATTAGAAAAGGCTTTGATTGAGATAAGACAAAAAAGTTATTTGTAACCGATATCTTCTAAGGTATCGTAAAAATAAATGTTATTTTTTTGGCAAAATCCATTTAAAATGCGTTTTTTGTTAGAAATATGATTTGACATAAAAGTTTTTTTATCTTTCACCGTCAAGAAAATAATAATATTTAATTGGTTTTCAAGCTATCGGTTAGCTACACTTATTATTTGCAATCCGTAATTCGTAATTTTTAATTCGTAATTCACTTATGGCAGCTACCAAACTCGCTTTTTTTCGTTATTTGCTCATCGACCAAATGTTACGCAGCAAATTCAAGCCTTTTCCTACTAAAGATGAATTGTTGGAAGCGTGTAGAGAGCGTTTTGGAGTTTCGTCGGCTTCTACCATCGAAAAAGATTTGGCAGCTATGCGTGATGAATTTGATGCTCCTATTCAATACAGTAAAAAAATGAGAGGCTATTCGTATTCTGATACAAAATATAAATTTTTGTCTGTCAATCTTTCTGATGATGAGCAACTTGCTATGGCTTTTGTAGAATCGCTTTTGGGAGAATTTAGAGAATTGCCTATTTTTAATGAGTTTTCAGGGGCCGTAGATAAGGTTTTGGACGGAATGGAAATTGCTAAAAGTTCCGAAATCCAAAAAAATGTACAGCGAATTATTCAAGTCGAACAATCAATTTATAAAGGAAAAGGAACGCATCAACTCAAAGATTTAATCTATCATATTTCTGAGCAAAACGTCATCAAAATATTCTATCAAAAACACAACGAACCAAATACAAAACCGTATAGTATCCACCCTTACTTATTAAAAGAATATCGAAATATGTGGTATTTGATTGGCTGGGTACGCAAATATAACGAAGTCAGAACTTTTGGTTTGGATAGAATAATGGACATAGAACCCTCCGACGAAACGCTTTTTATGTCTCCTGAACAAGCTCATTTCAATCCAGAAGAATTTTATCATTATTGTATTGGTGTTTCGGCTCTCAACCAAAAACCCGAAGATGTAATTTTGAGTTTTGACCCTTTTCAAGGAAAATATATCAAATCCCAACCGATTCATCACACTCAAGAAGTTTTGATAGAAGATGATAATGAATATAGAATAAAATTACATTTGATTGTAAATTACGAACTCAAAATGTTGATTTTGGGTTATGGTTCGTCGGTTCGTGTGATTAGTCCAAATTCTCTAGCCTCACAGATTCGAATGGAACTTGAAAATACATTACAACAATATTGAGTAGCTTATGCTTTAGCGTGAGAATAATGTACCGAATGCTTTAGCTTTCGGCTAAAAAAACTATTTAACCCTGTATAATTTTATTTGAAAGGACTATCAACGTTTTAAAACACTAAAATTTGCTATAAAATTACTCCTCAAAAACAACTCTTCCTTTTTCAAAAAAGTAATAATCACTTTTTATTAAAATGAATTTCTAAGTTATCTGTTTTTTTAGTAGTTTCGGAAAAACAAAAGTCTTCTTATGAAATACATACTTTTTTATACAGTCAATGGATTAGGATTAGGTCATCTTACCCGTTGTTTGTCTATTGCTCGTCAGCTCAAAAAACAAGATTCTTCGCTTGTTCCTTTATTTTTTACGGCTTCGGAAGGTTCTCATTTGTTGTATCAAGAAGGTTTTGCCTACTACAAAGTGCCTAGCAAAACGATTGCTAAAGAATCCAAACTTTTGAAACGAGATTTAGCCATTTCTTATTCCGAAATTCTGACTTCGATTGTAAATACCTATCGTCCTGTTGCTTTGGTGGTAGATACTTTTCCTTTGGGTTCGATGAATGACTTGCTCTCTGTTTTGGGATTGCCTTTAAAATGGAAAAAGTTTTTTATTCATAGAGAACAAATGAATATGGATAAAAACAAAATCGAAACGCAAAATTTTTATGACTATATCATTGCGCCACATAGTAAAGGAAGTGCAAAAATTCCTGTTCCTATCCATAAAAAAGAGGATTTGTTTTGGAGCAATGAAATTTTGATACGAGAAAAAACAGAATTACAATCAAGAGAAGAAATTAGAAAAAAATTAGGCGTTGCTGAAGATGAAAACTTGCTTTTGGTTAATTTAGGAGGAGGAGGAGACAAAACAACACTAGAAAATTATAAACAGATTTTTGATTTGATTTTGAACTCATCTTCTTTGCTAAGACAGAAAAAAATACGTTTATTCGTGCCTAAACCTCCTTTAAATGCCTTAGAATCTATAAAAGAAGTTTTCTCAAAATTACCGACTTCTACCATTTTGCATACTCATTTTCCACTTATAGAATTGATGTCAGCCTTTGATTATGCTATTTCGGCTGCAGGTTATAATACTTTTCATGAACTTTTGGCTTGTGGAATCCCAACTATTTTTATTCCAAAATCAAGAGGTTACGACGACCAATATGGGAGAGCAAAACGAGCTTTTGATGCAAAGGCTGCTTTGTTTTTAGAAGAAAAACAGATGCAATCGGGTTTGATTGATAGCCTAAAAATTCTCTTGGATAGAAAAGCAGAAATGGCTCAAAATGCTACTTTATTCCTCAAAACGGACGGAGCAGAACAAGCAGCTCGTTTTTTAGTAGAAAAAATAAAGAGTTAAATCTAAAAAGTATATTCATTTAGCCATTTATCATTGATTCATAGAAAATAATTCTTTATCTTAAACGAATTAATCTTAATAGTTGGTTATTAGCTACTTCCCACTTAAAAAACAACAACGACTTACTCTGTTATTATGGACAAAAAAATTATTCTGTGTGTTGATGACGAACCTATTATCTTAAATAGTTTGAAGCAAGAACTATCTCAATACTTTTCTGACTCAATGATTATTGAGGTAGCAGAAAGTGGAGAGGAAGGATTAGAAACAATTGATTTTTTTAGAGAAAAAGGGAAAGAAGTAGTTGTTATTATTTCAGATTATATCATGCCTCAAATGCGTGGCGACGAGTTTTTGATAGAAGCACACCGTTTGTTACCTAATTGCATGAAAATTCTTTTGACAGGTCAAGCAAGTCTTGAGGGAGTAACTAATGCAGTCAATCAAACAAATTTGTATAGATATATTTCGAAGCCGTGGAGTACAAAAGATTTACTCATGACCGTCGAAACGGCTATTGCAAATTATGAAAAAGACAAAACTCTAAAATCTCAAAATAAACAAATACAAGCTAGTATTCGATATGCAGAACGCATTCAAAATGCTGTTTTGCCCTCTCCAAATTACCTTTCTGAATTATTTCCCAATCATTTTGTCTTTCATATCCCAAAAGATATAGTAAGTGGAGATTTTTATTGGTGTAGAGAAGAGAATAACAAAATTATTATTGCTGTGGCAGACTGTACAGGACACGGTGTACCAGGTGCTTTTATGTCTTTGATTGGTCATCAACTTCTAAATCGTGCTGTTATAGACAAAAAAATATACTCACCAGAAAAAATTTTAGACAATATAAATCAAGCTATACGAGATGTTTGGAACGGAGAACGTGCTAGGTTTCATGAAGGAATGGAAATGGCTATTTGTGTAATTGATAAAGAAGAAAACAAAATTTCCTTTGCAGGTGCAAGAAGACCAATTTGTGTTGTACAAAACAATACTAAATTCAATCATGTAAAAGGAGACAGACTAGGGACAGACGGAAAAGAAGATGCAGTTTATACCAAACATGAGTTTGAAATAGAGCCAAACACTCAAATTTATCTGTATTCAGATGGCTACCAAGACCAATTTGGAGGAAAAGACGATAGACGTTTTATGAGTAAAAACCTCAGAGCATTAATTCGAAAAATGAGTGAAAATACAATGAAAGAGCAATTAGAGCAAGTTGAAACTACTTTTAATGACTGGAAAGGAAGTCATGTTCAAATTGATGATGTACTTGTAGTAGGTGTGAAAGTATAAAATAGGATTATTAAAAATTTGAAAGAGCTAGTAAATAGGCGATTATGAGCAAATAAATCCTTTATTCATTTAAAAAGGTTGATTACAGAGAGTTTAAAATAAGATAATAAGAGTATAGTAATGATTGGTTTTTTTTGATAAATAAAAAAAGTAGTTTTTTGTTATTAAAATTAGTTAATTTGCTTTATAATTGATTCCTGCTATATTTAAATAATTAATAAGCTAAAGTATTTATATACAGTTATTTATCTTCCTTAATATCAAAATAAATAATATCCTTTTTGTATTTATTTATATTTAGTTTTTATTTTATTATTAACTAAAAAGTCATGAGAAAAATAACTACCACAAAATGGTTTCAACGATTAGCCTTAGCGACTTGCTTTGGGCTTATAGGAGCTGTTTTTGCGTCTTTTTGGTGGCAAGAATGGCAATATTTACTCCCTACGCCTGTACCAGAAGGCTATCAAGAAGTTTTTGTAGGCAAACAAATTCCTCAAAATGTTTTACTGCAATTTTCTGATTTTCAAAAAGACACAAAACAGACTGTAAGAGAAAGACCAATTTTTCTTCATTTTTTTAGTCCTTTTTGTCCGTGTTCGAAGTTCAATATTGCACATATCAATTATTTGGTAGAAAGATATGGAGGTGAAATAGATTTTTATGCTATTATCTTCAATGATTCGGAATATGAGATGGAATTTATTGACTTCTCAAAAAAATACGATATTCCTATTCCTACTATTTTAGATAAAAATAATACGATTGCTTCCTCTTGTGGTATTTATGCCACTCCTCAAGCTGCCATTAT
>PFKD01000103.1:0-7843 GCA_002784125.1 Flexibacter sp. CG_4_10_14_3_um_filter_32_15 | reverse complement strand
AGCATTATTAGAAGGTAAAAATCCACCTGATTTTGGAGAACTAGCTAGTAAGGCGTATGGCTGTGAACTGCCAGAAGATTATTTTCAGAAATAAAATCAAAAGAATTAAAATCAATTAGAAAAAATATTTTTTATAATTATTTGACTATGAAAAAAGACATTACGACTTCTGATACAAGAAAGCCAAAAGTCTATAAATTAGAGTTAGAAACCTATTTAGCAAACGTACAAGAGAAAGCCGACAAAATTTCTGATAAATTTGTCATCATGTTTTTTGTTTTGGGTGTGTGCCTTGCTCCTGTTTATGATACTTGGACATTTACAATAGCTAATAGTGTTATTATTGCAGCTCTTTACTTAATGGCTCGTTTTGTCTTGCAAAATAAATTGCATGCTCGTATGATTATTAGCTTAGTCTATGCGATTTTTATGCTTCAATTTATTGGACAAATGCACGGAATGGCAGAAATTCATTTTTTCTTTTTTCTTAATATTGCCCTTCTTATTATTTATCAAGACTGGCGCATCATGATTCCTTATACTGTTTTTGCTATTGGGCATCATAGTGTACTTGCTATTCTTCAAGCCAATGCAACAGATATTGATTTTCTCAATGGCACTAATCTAGGAAATTATTTTATTGGATATAGTGGACGAACACTAGAAGGCGCAACGGTTGATTATATTACTACTTTTCAGCTTGTTTTTCATTTTGGTTTGGCTGCTATGATGGCATTTATTTGTGGTTGGTGGGCAATTATTTTTAGAGAAAATAGTATTCAGTTGATGGAAAAACAGGTTGAAACACAAGCTCAAAATGAAGAATTGAGTTCATCAGAAGAAGAATTAAGACAAAATGCTGAAGAACTTCAAAGTACAAACGAACAATTACAAGTCATTCAGAGAGAAATAGAAGACAAACAAAAACTTCTCAATAGAGCCGAAAGGTTGGTTAGTTTGGCGAGTTATGAAATTGATTTGACTACTCAGAAACTTACACACTCTGATAATTTATCTTCTATCTATGGGGAAGATAAGTTAGAGGATATGCAAAAGGTTATCGAAATGACTCATCCAAAAGATGCTCATAAAGTAGTGGATACGCTTACGCAAGCAGCCGAAGGAAAAATAGAAAAATATGATATTTCCTATCGCTCAAAAGGAAGTAATTTAAAAGAATACAGACATTATAGAGCCGTTGGAGAACTTGTAAGAGATGCTATGGACAACCCTGAAAAATTAGTAGGAACGGTTCAAGATATTACAGCCGAAGTAAAACAAAAACAAGAAGTAGAAAAAGCCTATCAAAAAATACAAGCATCAGAAGAAGAACTTCAACAAAACTATGAAGAACTACAAGCCATACAAGAGCAGCTTCTTTTAGTCCAATATCTTATAGATAATTCGCAAGATGCCATACAAGCCTCAAGAGTAGATGGTAGATTTGTTTATATGAACCATATTGCAGCAGAACGATTGGGGGTTTCTTCAAAAGAATATGCAAACTATTTTGTACAAGACGTAGAAGCAATTTTTAAAGAAAAAGGAAGCTGGGAAGCACATGTCGAAGAAGTTAAAAAAGTAGGTGGTATTACCATTGAAAGCGAAAATACAAATCGTACAACAGGAAAATCATTCCCCGTAGAAGTCGGAGTGCGTTATGTGGACATCAATGGAGAAGGATATATGATGGCTTCTTCTAGGGATATTACCGAACGCAAAAAAGCAGAGCAAGAAATAAAAGCTAAAAACGAAGCATTACAAGTTTCTGAAGAAGAATTAAAACAAAATTTAAAAGAGCTACAAACCACTCAAGAGTTATTAGAAAATCAAAATAAAAATATAGAAAGTGCTTTTAATGAACTCCAAAATACACAAAACCAACTCATTCAGTCCGAAAAAATGGCGAGTTTGGGGCAGCTTGTTGCCAATATCGCACATGAGATAAATACGCCTTTGGGTGCTATTCGTTCTTCGGCAATGAGTATTGAAGAGATTTTGAATACGACACTTCCTTCCTTGCCTTCCTTATTAAAAAGACTAGATGATCAGGCTGTTGGTGGTTTTAATGAGCTTGTCGGTATGTCCATCAAAAAAATAGATATACTTTCTAGCCGAGAAAAACGTGCAATAAAATACGATTTGATAGAAGAATTAGAGGAACTGAAAATTCAGAATCCAGAAGAGTACGCCGATTGGATTGTAGATATGAATATTTACGATGAAAAAACAATTTTTCTACCTCTTCTCAAAAAAGAAGATGCAAGAGAAATTTTTCAAACTGCCTACCAAATTTCTAATATTATACGAAGTAACCAAACGGTCAGAACAGCCACAGATAGAGCTGCTAAGATTGTCTTTGCACTCAAAAATTATGCTCGTCAAGACCAAACTGGAGAAAAAGCAACAGTCAATATTAATGATAGCATCGAAACAACGCTTACATTGTACCACAACCAAATCAAACATGGTATTGATGTTACTAGAGATTTAGCAGATATTCCAGAATTTATGGGTTATCCCGATGAATTGGTACAAGTTTGGACAAATATTATTCATAATGCACTGCAAGCCATGAACAATAAAGGTTGCTTATTCATACAAACAAGTGTAGAAAATAATAATGCGTTAGTAAGCATTCAAGATAACGGAGGTGGAATCCCTAAAGAAGTACAAGACCGTATTTTTGATGCCTTTTTTACTACCAAAGGAGCTGGACAAGGAAGTGGATTAGGCTTAGATATTACACGAAAGATAATAGAAAAACACAATGGAAAAATTTGGTTTGATTCCTCAGAAGGAAAAGGAACTACATTCTTCGTTGAACTCCCTCTTACAGATAAATAGTTATCCTCAATTTATTTTTTACATTTTTTTAACAAAAATACACCCACTTAAAAATTATGTCAATCAAAAAAAATAAAGCAATCCTCTGTGTAGATGATGACCCAATGATATTGATGAGCCTTAAATTACAGCTCACTCAAAGTTTTGACGGTCAGTTTATCATAGAAACAGCCGAAAGTGGCGAAGAAGCACTAGAACTCATAGAGTTTTTGACAGATAGAGAAATTGATACCCTTCTTATTATTAGCGACTGGCTGATGCCAAAGATGAAAGGCGATGAGCTTTTGGTAACAATAAAAGATCGTTTTCCTAAGGTAGGACAAATTATGCTTTCAGGACAGGCTGAAAGCGATGCTGTTCAGAATGCCTTCAAAAATTCAAATCTAAAATATTTTATTTCTAAACCTTGGAACAAACAAGATTTAATAGATAAAGTAAATGAAGTGCTTCAAAACTAATCCGTTTATTATATTTAATTTCTGATAATCAATTCTACCTTTGGAATGATTACGAATTTAATACATTGAATATCAATGACTTATTCTACGGCTTATTTTGTCCAAGTCAGATCTTTGGTGCAGACTTGAACAACATACAAATTATGATTTGCAATGAAAGCATCAAAATAAAATTTGGTTTGAAACCCAAGAAGAAACTGGAACTACTTTTTTTATTGAAATTCCTATAATATAATGCAATGCAATGCTAGACTTGCATTTTATTACACTTAAAAAATACAATCACTTTTTAATCAAAAAATACTATGAATGTACTTAAAAGAAATAATGTTGTCGTAAAAGGAAATGGTAATCAACCCATCATATTTGTACATGGTTATGGTTGCGACCAAAACATGTGGCGTTTTGTTGCTCCACAGTTTGAAGAATCCCACAAAGTCGTATTGCTTGACCACGTAGGGTCTGGAAAATCTGACTGGAGTGCCTACAACATGAAGAAGTATAGCACCCTAAATCAATATGCTTCCGATTTGTTAGAAGTAATTGAGACACTCAAACTGGAAAATTCTATCTTAGTAGTACATTCGGTTAGTGCAATGGTAGGTGCTTTAGCTGTTACCGAAGCTCCACATCTTTTCAAAAATATGATAATGGTATGCCCTTCTCCTTGTTATCTCAATGATGGAGACTATCAAGGTGGTTTTGAGAAAGATGACATTGACGATATGATTGAAACTTTGAATAGCAATTATTTGGGTTGGGCAAGTGGCATTACGTCTGTAATTATGGGCAATACTGATAAGCCTGAACTTACCGAAGAGCTTACCAATAGTTTCTGCCAACACGACCCTGCCATCGCTAAAAACTTTGCTAAAGCTACCTTTACTAGCGACCACCGTAAAGAATTACCCAAGATAAGTATACCAACGCTTATCTTGCAAGTTTCGCAAGATTTGATAGCTCCCATGTCGATAGGAGAATACGTACAAACACATATTAAAAATAGCAAATTGGAAATAATAGATGGAACAGGACACTGCCCACATCTAAGCCATCCAGAAGAAACGGTTGCCTACCTCAAAAACTATTTGCTAAATACTGTTAAGGAATAAGAATTAAATAAAGTAGTACTTTTGATTTGTTAATTAATTGATAATTAATAAGTTAAATTCGTAATTGTTCTTAACTAATATATATTACAAAATATGGAAGAAGTGGAAGAAATATATGACTTTGTCCCTTGTGGGCTCTTTCAAACTTCTGCAAATGAGGTAATACAAAAAGCTAATTCAACATTCTTGAGTTGGCTTGGTTACACTCAAGAAGAGGTAGTAAAGAAAAAAAAATGGACTGATTTTCTGACTATGGGAAGCAAGATTTATCATCAAACTCACTTTACCCCTCTGCTCAATATGCAAGGTAAAGTAGAAGAGATTAATTTTGAGATGCGTAAAAAAGATGGAGAAAAGCTCTCTGTTTTGGTAAATGCACACCTAATTAGAAAAGAAAATGACTCTGTAGAGGTTGTCTATTATTCTATTTATCGCTTTACGCAGCGTAAACAGTATGAAATAGAGTTATTAAAAGCAAAGCAACAAATAAGTACTCAAAATGAAGAACTCCATGCCTCAAAAGAAGAGCTAAAAATGAATGTTGAAGAACTACAAGCCATACAAAATACGTTAGCAGAACAGAATATAGAGCTTGAAAAAACAGTACGTACTTTAGTCGAAACACAAGACCAACTTATTCAATCTGAAAAACTTGCCAGTTTGGGACAGCTTATCGCCAATATTGCACACGAGATAAATACTCCTTTGGGAGCAATTCGTTCTTCGGCTGACAGTATTGAAGTTATTTTATTAGATACACTTCCTAATTTTCCTCAGTTCATTAAGAAATTAGATGACCAAACGCTTTTTGAGTTTAATGAATTTATAGCAGTGTCTGTCGAAAAAATAGATAAACTTACTTCAAGACAAAAACGAGTTATAAAATACGAATTAATAGATAAATTAGATGAATTAGCCATTTCTGAAACAGAAGAACTAGCAACTATAATCTTAGACATGAATATGCAAGAAGAACAAGCATTATTCATGAATCTATTAAAAATTGATTATCCAAACGAAATAATCAAAGAATTATTCCAAACAGCTTTCCAACTTTCTACCATAGTAAGAAGCAATCAAACTATAAAAGAAGCTACCAGCAGAGCAGCCAAGACAGTTTTTGCGCTCAAAAATTATGTTGGTCAAGACCATACCGAAGAAAAAACAAACGTAAACCTACAAGAAACCCTAGAAACAACAATTACTCTTTATCATAACCAAACTAAAGTAGGTATTGACGTAATTAGAAAATTTGATGAAAATATTCGTTTTTTAGGTTATCCAGACGAAATTATGCAAGTTTGGACAAATCTCATTCATAATGCTATTCAAGCCATGAATGGAAAAGGAAAATTAATTATTACTACCAAAAATTCAGAAACTCAAAATCAACAAAAAACTGTTTTGGTATCTATTCAAGATACAGGAACAGGAATTCCAATAAAAATACAAGATAAAATATTTGATGCTTTCTTTACCACCAAACCAATAGGCGAAGGAAGTGGACTAGGTTTAGATATTACAAAAAAGATAATAGAAAAACATAATGGAAAAATTTGGTTTGAAACCCAAGAAGGAATTGGAACTACTTTTTTTATTGAAATTCCAATTACAGATAACCACAAATAATTGTTCCCAATTTACTTTTTAACCACGTTTTTTAAAACTTATTTATATAGTAAAATTTAAAGTGAGGAAAATGACAGTTTCATTTTTTATTTTTAAAAAAATCAAAACTCCTCTTCTTTATTGATTTCAAATTTCTTAGGAGCTACTGTCTTTTTAATTTCTTCTTCTTTTACTTCCTCTTCCAAAATAGGATTTTTTCTTAAATCTAATTTTTCAATAATCGTTTTCAAAATATCTTGTGCTACTTCGGTTTTTGATTTGAGTTCAAAATCTGTTTTTTGATTAGCGTCAATAATACTTATTTTATTGGTGTCATGTCCAAAACCTGCGCCTTTTTCTTGTAAAGAATTCAAGACAATCATATCCAAATTTTTCTTTTTGAGTTTTGATTGAGCATTTTCTAATTCATTATTTGTTTCAAGTGCAAAGCCTACCAAAAACTGACTACTTTGTTTTTTTGCGCCAATCGTTGCAGCAATATCTGGATTTTTAGTGAGCTCAATAATCATTTTATCATTTCCTTCTTCTTTTTTTATTTTCTGTGTCGCTACTTCTAAAGGACGATAATCAGCAACGGCAGCAGCAAAAATAAAAATATCTGTTTCTTGAAAAACCATTTCGACAGCCAAAAGCATTTCATCAGCCGAACCAATTTTTACAACATTTACATCTTTTGGGTTTTCAAGTGTTGAGGTAGAAATAAGCGTAACTTCTGCACCTAATTTTTGAGCTTCTGTTGCAATAGCATAGCCCATTTTTCCAGAAGAATGATTACTCAGATAACGAACAGGGTCAATGGCTTCACGAGTTGCACCTGCTGTAAGTGTTAGTTTTTTTCCTTTTAACGGTAAATAAATTTCTTCCTCAATAGTATTTATATCTTCTCTTGTAGCTTCTTTTTGGATATAATCTTCAAAAAAATCATTCAAAAAAGCAACAATGTTTTCAGGTTCTTCTAGTCTTCCTTGTCCTATGAGTCCACTTGCAAGTTCGCCATGAGTAGCTTCAATCAAAATATTTCCATAACTTTTCAAATACTCCAAATTTCGAAGTGTAGAAGGATGCTGATACATATCCAAATCCATTGCAGGAGCAACAAAAACAGGACAACGAGCCGATAAATAAGTAGCAGAAAGCAAATTATCACAAAGTCCATTGGCAAGTTTTGCAATCGTATTTTCAGAAGCAGGAGCAACAATAAAAGCATCTGCCCAAAGCCCCAAATCAACATGATTATTCCAAACTCCTTCTTTATTTTTGATAAAATCAATCAAAACAGGCTTTTTTGAAAGTGTAGCAAGAGTAAGAGGTGTAATAAAATCACTTGCCGACTTGGTCATAATGACTTGCACTTCGCAGCCTTGTCTGAGCAAAAGGCGCACCAAAAGAGCCGATTTATAAGCCGAAATACTTCCACAGACACCTAAAAGTATTTTTTTGTCTTGTAAATGATTGATTAAATTATCGTTAGTATTTTCAGAAGTTGGAAGAGTTGTCATAAAATAGGTGTTAGGATTACGTAGCTGACAGTTTTCAACTGTCAGAGAAACTTGTGATACAAAAATAAGCGAAAAAGAACCTCAAACAAAAAATAAACGTTTAGCATTTATGTAGCGTACCTTTTAAGGTGCGAAAAAAATGTAGCGAATGCTTTAGCTTTCGTAAAAATATAAATTATTATGAGCGATTACAAAATAGACTACTCTACCCTACTAAAAAGGTAAATTTTGCATAAAAAAAAGAAAAGTATATTTTTGAAGTGTCTAATCATCAAACTTATACTTTTCTATATGAAAA
>PFKD01000195.1:676-18598 GCA_002784125.1 Flexibacter sp. CG_4_10_14_3_um_filter_32_15 | reverse complement strand
AAAATATAAATTAAACTGCTCATTATCAAGTACTTAAAAAATGGTAGGGTAGAGTAGTTTTTTCACTATTTTAGTGCTTTTTTAGGAATGAATTTACAAGCGAATCTGCTTTAATGAGGTCTTTGAGTTCTTCCCAAGTAAACAAAAAAGAAGGCATTCCTGCTGCATAAGGAGCAATTTCATAAGGTTGATAAACAAAAGTTATTCCCTTAGCACTTAATGAAAAGTTGTCAGTAGCTTCTATTTTATCTACCAAATAACCTGCATCTTGTAATGAAATAGCATTTTCAAAGCCTGTATAAGAATATGCTTTTTTTATCATTCGTTTATCTAAAGTAGCAAGAGCATTTTTATCAAAAATATCATTCAGTTTTATTTCTTTTCCATTTTTTGTATCAATGACAAGATAAGTCTTGCCAAACATTCCGTGCGCTCCTCCTAAATATTGGTAATTGGAAAAAGCAATCGTAGCAAAATAATCATCATTAAAAACTATATCTACATTACTTTGACTCATCCAATTTGCAGCATACAAATAGTCTTCATCTTGGTCTTTATTAACCTCTAAATACTCTTTAAAAAATGATTTCTTATTGTTTTCGATAGTTTGTTTAGCCGTTTGAGAAGATGCTCCATTCTGAACTGACTGGTATTTTTTGAGTACTTCTTTGATTTTGGTTAGATTACTTCCTTGTGGCACTTGTCTTACTTCTAAAATTACATCTAAAAAACTAGCTTGAGGTGTTTCTTTTCTATTCTTGAATAATTTTACGCTGTCTTTTATAAAAATAATTTTAAAATCAATGCTCTTCGAATAATCTTCAACTAATGAAACAGATAGAGTTTTCGTCTTTTCTTTGTTTTTCCAATTTCCAACAAACGTATTTTTATTTATTTTCCCTGTAATAAATTCTGTTTTTTGTCCTTCATTATTTATTGCAAATAATTCTATTTCTCCTTTATTATTTACTTGTCCTTCCAAAGAAATAGGTAAATTATATTTTTTGTAATAATAACTGCCTGAATAAGTGATACCATCTTGTATCAAATCCATTACAATCGGCAAATTTCCATTTATTGTGCCTACAAAATGACAATAATCTGCTTTTATAAATGTTTGTGAATTTTGAGCAAAAAGTGATGAATAACAGAGTAAATAAGAATAAAATAAAAAATAAAAAAACAACGATTTTATTAACTTTTTTTCTTTCATAATAAGTAAAATAATAGATTTTGGTAAATTTGTTTTGTAAGCAATAAGTAGTCATTGTGTAGAATCAAATTGGTGTTTTTCTACACGAAATACAACTTTACTACACTGCCATTTTGTTTCAATCTATATTGAAGGTCTAATAAAGGGAAAGTTATAGATAATTCTGCATTATTACTTATTATTCATCAAAATATTTAGGGCAAAAACACAAAATTTATTTTTCATTTTTTACTTTCTCAATCTGCACTTGAAAAAAAGTGCAAAAAAAGAACCTAATTGATTAGGCTCTTGTTTTTGAATCATATAAAATGAAAAAGTTTTATCTTCTCCTTCCAGTATGGGGTTTGCGAGATTTATTTGAGCTAACATACTCTTCTTCTTCTGTTTCCATCAATAAATCAATAGTTCTTTTCTCCATATCTACACCTTTTACTCGTACTTCTACTTTATTTCCTAACGTATATGTTTTATTAGATTTACGTCCGACTACTCGCTGATTTTTTGGTTCGTATTCGTAATAATCGCCTTTCAAATCAGATAAACGAATCATTCCTTCACAAGCTGTCGATGTTATTTCTACATATAATCCCCATTCTGTTACTCCAGTAACCATTCCGTCAAAGACTTCTCCAATATGAGCGTCCATAAATTCGGCTTGTTTATAACGAATGGAGGCACGTTCGGCATCTGAAGCACGCTTTTCCATATCCGATGAATGACGAGCCATACTTTCGTATTTAGCTGGATCAACAGACTTAATATTATTTTTCAAATATTTTTCTATCAGACGGTGCGCCATCATATCAGGATAACGACGAATAGGCGATGTAAAGTGAGAATAATGCTCAAACGCAAGTCCAAAATGTCCTATTGCTTTGGTAGTATAAATTGCTTTTGCCATCGAACGAATAGCTAATGATTGAAGTGTTTCGTATTCGGGTTTGCCTTCTGTTTCTTGTACTAATTTGGCTAAAGAAGCTGCAAAATGTTCGGGTTCTACATTAATGTCATAGCCAAATGTTTTTGCCATTGCCTTTAGATTAGCTAATTTGTCTGGATATGGATCATCATGAACACGATAAATCATCGTATTTTTCTCTTTTCCATTTTTATAACGATAAACAAATTCGGCTACGCTTTTATTAGCTAATAGCATAAACTCTTCTACAAGTTTATGAGCATCTTTACGAACTTTTGGAATAACACCTAAAGGTTTTCCATTTTCATCTAATTGAAATTTTACTTCTTGCGTTTCAAAACTGATTGCACCATGTTTAAAGCGTTTTGCTTGTAATTTTTTGGCAAGGTCATTCAGTACATTTATTTCGTCTGCATAATCGCCTTCTTTGGTTTCAATGCGCTCTTGTGCTTCTTCATACGTAAAACGACGGTCTGAATAAATGACTGTTTTTCCGTACCAACGATTACGAACACTTCCATATTTATCTAATTCGAAGACGGCTGAAAAAGCTAGTTTTTCTTCTTGTGGACGCAACGAACACAAATTATTTGAAATTCTCTCTGGAAGCATCGGCACAACTCTATCGACCAAATAGACCGAAGTGGCACGTTTTTGAGCTTCTTTTTCTAATAATGTATTTGGTTT
This sequence comes from Flexibacter sp. CG_4_10_14_3_um_filter_32_15, assembly GCA_002784125.1. Lineage (GTDB taxonomy): Bacteria > Bacteroidota > Bacteroidia > Cytophagales > Bernardetiaceae > Bernardetia. The sequence continues at coordinate 15,779 of PFKD01000195.1, read as the reverse complement.
GATATAATGCGTAACATCTGCAATATGAACGCCTATTTCATAATTTCCATTGGGTAAATAAGCTAAAGAAATAGCATCATCAAAATCTTTTGCATCGTGGGGGTCAATGGTAAAGGTAAGAACGGGACGGAAATCTCTACGTTTTTTGAATTCTTGAGGAGTCAAATCATCTTTTACTTCTTCTGCTTTCTTGATTAATTTCTCATCAAAATCCATTGGCAAACCAAATTCTACCATAATAGCATGAATTTCGGCTTCATTTTCTCCTGCTTTTCCTAAAATTTCGGTTACTTCTCCTACTGGATTTTTGCCTTTTTCTTCTGTCCATTTTACAATCTTGACAATTACTTTGTCATCATTTGTTGCTCCATTTAGATTATCCAAAGGAACAAAAATATCCATTTTCATTTTTTTGGATTCTACTACTACAAAAGCAAATCGGTTGAATAATTGAACATTTCCAACAAACTCGGTTCTGCCACGTTCGATTATTTCTACTACTTCGGCTTCAGGGTTTTTTCCTTTTTGCTTTCCTGTCAATTTGATTTTGACAATATCTCCATTGATTGCACCTTTTATCTTATGTCCTCCGACCCAAGCATCTTCTTCTAGTCCTTCACAGATGATATATGAAGAATCACGACCTGCATCAACAGTACCGATATATTCGTTTTTTTGTAATTCAGTATGTGACTTTACTTCTTTTACTTCGTCTTTTTGTTCGTTATCTAATCTATTAGATCTGTTAGAAAGAGCCTGTTTTTGTACGGTTACATCTCTAGTAGTTTCTTTGGCAGTTTGTTTTTGATTCTGCTGATTGTTTTGATTTTGCTGTTGCGAAGAGTTTGTTTTTTTCTCGTTTTGATTAGGGTTTGTTTTAGGCTCTTCCTTTTTTGTTTCTTGTTTTACCTCTTGAGATTCTTTCTTAGGTTCTTCTTTTTTTGAAGTTGAGTTTTCAGGAGTAGCAGCCGTTTCTACAATTTCTCTTATATTTTCTTTTTCTTCTTTTTCGGTCAAACCCATTTTTTTGTAGAGCTGTCGAAGTGTAAAACTTTCAGACTTGCTTTGAGCAAGGGTTTCGATAAGTCCTGTGGCTAATTTTTGGATTTCTTCACGGCTAAGACGAGGATTTTTCTCGTTTTTGGTTTTCTTTTTCTTTGTCATATAATAAAGTGAGAAGTTAGAAGTAAGAAGTTAGAGGTGTTAATTCTTTTCTATTTTTTTGATTCTTCTAATTTCGTTAAGTGATTAAATTGTGTTTGTCAAAATGTCTAGTTTAAAAAATGATTAATATTATCTTTTGTATATTTTAATTTTTTTACTGATTTTTTGTACAGATAAAAATAATTGATTGCAAATTACATGAAATAATTGCGATTTGAAAATCATGAGTTAGTAGTACAAATCATTAACCAATAAATAAGCTAATAAGGTTCAAAATCGTTTGTTGAAAATTATGAATTGATTTTATGAGACTATTACCTTTAAGTTTTGATTTGGAATACAACTTTCAATTTCCTTACTTTATGGTTTAAACATAAAAATACACCTAAAAGTTTGTTTTTCTGGTCTTCTGAATCTTTCATTTAACAAAAAAATAAAAAATATGGAATTTGATTTTTCAAAAATTAATCTTGAAGCCCTTATTATTAAGCATGGTCTTCAAATTGTTTATGCGCTAGTTGCCCTAATTATAGGGTGGTTTGTGGTTGGACTTATTAGCCGTTTTATCAAAAAAGCTCTCAAAAAAGGAGTACAAGATGCTGCTTTATCCAACTTTTTAAATAGTTTGATAAATGTAGCCCTCAAGGTATTTTTGTTTATCATTGTAGCTTCCATTTTAGGAATCAATACCACTTCTTTTGCTGCTGTAATTGGTGCTGCTGGTTTGGCGATTGGACTTGCTTTGCAAGGAAGTTTATCCAATTTTGCTGGTGGTGTTTTGATTATTCTTTTGAAACCCTATCGCATAGGCGAGTTTATTGAAGCAAAAGGAATGCTCGGAACAGTAAAAGACATTCAGATTTTTTATACCCTTTTGAATACAACTGATAATAAACTTATCATTATTCCAAATGGCGAACTTTCAAATAGTCCAATTACAAATTATTCAAGAGAACCAATCAGAAGAGTTGATATTACTATCGGAATTGGTTATGGTGATGATATAAAAACAGCTAAAGACATTTTATCAAAATCTGCTAATGCTCATCCACTTGTTTTGAAAGAAGGCGAAGAAAAAGCTCCTTCAAACCCTGTAATTGTGGTAAGTAGTTTGGGAGATAGCTCGGTTAATATCGCTGTTCGTTCGTGGGCAAAAACATCAGATTACTGGACTGTCCATAATGATTTGATAGAAGAATTAAAATACAAAATGGACGAAGCAGGCATCGAAATTCCGTTTCCTCAACGTACAGTTTGGATGAAAAATGAGAATAGTTAATCAATGTCGTTGAACATATTTTGTATTAATCTTTAAATATCTTTACTAGAATTATGCTGATAATGATTATCAAAATCATTGTTCCGTACATAAGTGGTTCTACATAAAGATATTTTTTGTATTTCTGATACCAGTTGCGAAATGCTTTTTTCATTTTTTTTGATTTAATTATTAACCTTTCAAATAAACGTTATCACGTTTTTTTACAGCATTGATTACCAGCAATTTAGCAAAAATCAAATCCTGCTTATTTTTCCATAACGATAGGTTTGCAAACCTATCGTTATGGAAAAATGAACTTTATAAAATTAACCGTGATAACGTTTAGGAACAAGAAATAAACAAAGTTTACAACTTATTTTGTGTGTTCGTTTGCTCACAAACGAACAAAACGCTTCCTCAGAAGTGTGATTTAGGTGCTTTTATCACGCTTCTGAGGAAGCGTTTCATTCAGTTCTAAGGAACTAAACGCACACACAAAAAAAAATTCTAGATGTATATCTTATTTAATTTCTATTCCTTAATTATTATACGGATTAAAAATTGGCTTTAAGAAGAGAAAAATAACTTTATCTACACAGCTACCGCAAAGTAAACTTTCTCTATAGGTAAATAGTTTCTTATTTTTCAAGATTACTTATAAATTTCATAAGTTGCTATAAATAACAAAAAACACGTGAATAAATATGTTACTAGTACCGTTTCAAACGGATAATTTATGATAATTTAAAACTTTTTACTCTTTTTTAAAAAACAGTTTATGACTTGGTATTTGTTTCTCTTTAGCTTTGTTATTTTTCAATTCAATTTTTTAAGTCCTCCATCCGAAAAAAAGCTCTCCTTTGATATGATTTGGAGGGGAAAATCAGTAGGTACTTTGTATGCAACTCAAAAAAACATAGATTCTAAAACCTATTATCATAGCTCCACCAACATACAAATAAAATTTATAAAAACCTTTGATATAAATTATGAATATGATGTCCTGTTTGATAATTCTGTATTACAAAGCGCACACGTAGATATAAATTATAATGGAAATAATCACGCTCAAACTGATACAAAACGAAAAAAGAATGAGTACCAAGTAATTAAAGATGGCAAACTTGAAACTACATTTAAAGAAACTGTTCGTTATTCTACTATCTCCATGTATTTTGAAGAACCTGTAAATATTGGTCGTTGTTATTCCGAACAAGAAGGTGATTTTAATACAATTATTCACTTAGGAAATCATAAATACAAAAAAACGAATACAAGTGGTAGAGAGAGTTTCTTTTTTTATAAAAATGGTAGCTTAGAAAAAGCTATTATTGATGGAGGAATTGTTAGTTTTGAGATGGTTCTTAAAGAAAATCAGTAAATTTGTTTTAATTTTAATATGAGTGACATTTTTCAAATTTTGTAAATTGACCAATTTTTGACAAAATAATAGTTTGCTTTTTTCCATAAAATAGAGTTTGCAAACCCTACTTTATGGAAAAAAGACATTTGCACAGAATAAAATTTGGTAAGGATTTGCCTTTTTTAAAATGTCACTCATGTTGAATTTCTTTTCTATAAAATTCAATTAAAAAAAATAATGGCAAGTAAAACCTCTCTATCCCTAAAAATGCGAATTATTCATCGTTATTTAGGCTTTTTTTTAGTCGGAATTATGAGTGTGTATGCACTTAGTGGAATCGTCTTGATTTTTAGAGATTCTGATGTTTTCAAACAGGAAAAACAAATAACAGAACAAATAAAAGTAAATGCTTCTTCTGATGAACTGGGAGAGTTACTAGAAATGAGAAGACTAAAGGCTACTAAAGAAGAAAACAATAAAATCTATTTTCAAAATGGATTTTATGACAAAGAAACTGGAATAGCTGAGTATAAAATTAAAGAATTGCCCTTTATTTTGGATAAAATGACACACCTTCACAAAGCCAAATCTAGTGATGCATTATTTTTCTTAAATATCTTTTTTGGTGTTGCGTTGTTGTTCTTTTCGCTGTCTTCATTTTTTATGTTTTTGCCCAAAACGAGTGTTTTTAAGAAAGGATTGTATTTTACACTCGCAGGAATTGTACTGACTTTACTGCTTCTTTTTGTGTAATTTTTTATTCAATAAAAAAGGACTACAAAGTCTTTTTTGCTTTCCACCATTCTATCTCCAAATTATTATAGCATACTGATTTCCTACTGTACCCTACTATTTTTTTGTAGGGTAGGATAGTTAAGGATTGATAGGATTTAAAATACAGATTAATACAAAATACTATTTGAATAAGTCAATTTTAAAGCCATTTTTTTAAAAAACGTATTTTAATTAGCTACGCTGACTTTTAGTTCTCTGTGTTCCTCTGTGAACTCTGTGTTTTAAAAATAGTAGGGTAGGGTACTGATTTCCTAATTTTTATAAAAAAAGAATTGAAACTGAATAAATATGATTTGATTTACTACCTTTGTTTTTATTTAAAATCATTCTAAATAAAGCTTTAAAACCTTACCTATTTTTATAAAAATTAATTAAAAGCTATGAATCGTATTTTTGTTAGTGTTATTCTATTTTTAGTATCTCTTTCATTTTTTGCCTGTAACAACAAGAAAAAAGACAATACAGAAACTACTTCTGATTCTACTGCCGTAGTGGAGGAGTCAAAAGAAGTAAACGTTTATTCGCATCGCCATTATGATTCTGACAAACAACTTTTTGAAGAATTCGAGAAACAGACAGGCATAAAAGTAAATGTCGTGAAGGCTTCGGCTGACGAACTTATCAATAAATTGGAAATGGAAGGACAAAATTCTCCTGCCGACGTTTTGATTACTGTTGATGCTGGTCGTTTGTATAGAGCAAAATCAAAAGGACTTTTACAGCCGATTGAGTCAGAAGTTTTATTCACAAATATTCCTGCTCATTTGAGAGATGCAGATAATCAGTGGTTTGGAATTACAAAACGTGCGAGAGTAATTGTTTATGACAAAGAAAAAGTAAAACCTGAAAATTTTGCTACCTATGAGAGTCTTTCTGATGCAAAGGCAAAAGGTAAATTATTGATTCGTTCTTCGGAAAATGTTTATAATCAATCGCTTTTAGCTTCTATTATTGCAAATTCTGATGAAGAAACAGCTAAAAAATGGGCAACAGGAGTTGTGGCAAATATGGCAAGAGAACCAAAAGGTGGTGATAAAGACCAAATCAAAGGAATTGCAGCAGGAGAAGCAACTTTAGCTGTAACAAACACCTATTATTTGGCTCAACTGCTCAACGATACAGATGAAGAAAATGTAAAAGCTGCACAAAAAGTAGCCGTTATTTTTCCAAATCAAGATGGAAGAGGAACGCATATCAATGTAAGTGGTGCAGCAGTAACCAAATATGCGCCTAATAAAGAAAATGCAATTAAATTGATTGAGTTTTTGACAAGCAAAGAAGCACAAGAAGTTTATGTGAGAGAAGAAATGGAGTATCCAGTTCGTACAGATATAGAAATGGCACAAACACTTCAAGATTGGGGAACTTTCAAAGAAGATACTTTAAGCCTTTCAAAATTAGGCGAAAACCAAGAGAAAGCTGTTATTATTTTTGATGAAGTAAAGTGGAAATAGTGCAATCAGTAGGGAAAATGGCTTGCCTTTTCCTACCGTAGTATTTTCAGAAAAACATTTTCAATAAAAAAGGACTTTTACAAAAACAGTATTTTGTAAAAATCCTTTTTCTATAAAAATAGAGTAAAACTATATTTAGAAAAAGGCAAACCATTTTAGCTGCGCTAAAGGACTTTTAGTTCCCTACAAATCAACCAATTATGAAAAATCTACTCTTCTTGTTCCTTTTGCTTTGTCCTCATTTAATTTTTGGACAAACTTTCCCTGTCAGTTTTGATACAAATATCGAAATTATCAAAGATGGACAAAAATTAGCTCTGACAGGTGGATTTAATGCACCACAATTTTCAACTATAAAAGTAGATAATGACGACTTAGAAGACCTTTTTATTTTTGATAGAACAACAAATCAAATTCTTATTTTTCTTCAAAAAACAAATTCAGAAGGACAAAAAGAATGGTTTTTTGCGCCAGCATATACTCAGCTTTTCCCAAAACTAAAAAACTGGGTTTTACTTCGTGATTATAATAATGACGGTCAAAAAGATATTTTTACTTCTACTAATTTGGGAGTTATTGTCTATCAAAATACCAAAAATGAAACAGGAAATCTAGCTTTCAAAATTGCTAAAGATTTGCTTTATAGTACAGGAATTTCTGGAAATCTATTAAACCTAGGCATTGATGTTACTGATATTCCTGCAATTTTAGATTTGGATAATGACGGCGATATGGATATTCTCAATTTTCGCCCTGCTATCGGAACGACTGTCGAATGGCATAAAAATATGAGCCAAGAAAATTATTCTATTTCGGATAGTTTAGTTTTTGAGAAAGAAACCATAAAATGGGGAGATTTTGAAGAGTGTATTTGTGAAAATTATGTTTTTGGTGCGAATGGTTGTAGAGTAGAAAAGCCTGAACATGCTGGTTCGTCGCTCTTGATTCTTAATTTAGATGATAATCCTTCTCTAGATTTATTGGTTGGCGATGTTTCTTGTGATTACATAACGGCTTTATTTAATCAGCAAACAGGACAAAATGCAAATACAGAAGCTATTTTAAGAAATCCAAGCGTTCGTTTTCCTGTTCAAAAACCGATTGATATTCCTACTTTTGCAGCCGTTTTTTATGAAGATGTTACCTTTGACGAAACGCCTGATTTGATTGCTGCACCCAATTTATATTCGAATGATGGAAATTTAATTGATTATGAAAATTCAGCTTGGCTTTATCAAAATACAGGTTCAATAGAAAATCCAAGTTTTGAGTTTGTACAAGAAAATTTCTTGCAAGATAAAATGTTTGATATTGGAGAAAATGCTCGTCCTGCTTTTATAGATGCTGATAACGATGGCGATTTGGATATGATTGTGGGAGAACGTGGGCATTTGTTTTCTTCGACCTATAAAGCAAGATTACATTTTTTGGAAAATATTGGAAACAATCAAAACCCTAGATTTCAATATAGAAACGACGATTTTCTGAATGTTGCTAGTTCTTCGACACTACAATTTCAGTTTTTAAAACCTATTATTTCAGATTTTAATGGAGATAATAAAGAAGATTTACTCTTTACTGCTTTTGATATAAATGATAGAAAGACAAAGGTTTTTTGGATAGAAAATAAAGGCAATGAGAACATGAGCTTTTCGTTAGACGATATAAAAGAAATTTCTTTGATAGGAATAAATTTAGGAATCAATGATGAAATTTTATTGACAGAATTAAATAATGATGATAAAATTGATTTGCTAGTTTTACAAAATAGAGGAGGAATAAAATCATTTTTACAGCAAAATGATAATAGCTTTACTTTAGAAAATCAGAATTTTGGCAATCAGAATTTTACGAGAGGAAGTTTTGCCTTATATCAAACAAAAGATGACAGAAATGAAAATGATGAAAATGGGCAAACCTCACAAGATTTACTTTTGTCTAATCCAGAAGCAGGATTATTTTTAATAAAAGATTTTAAAAGTCAAGAAACAGATTTTGAATTGATTCCTCTTTCACTTTCGAATCAAAACTTGCCATCTGATTTTCCTTCTTCTTTATTAAATAATCAAAACTCTACTTTATATTTTGGAAATACTGTTTTTCCTGTTGCTTTTGGTTCGCAGATTTTGATTGGAACGGTGGGAGGAGGTTTGCAATGGCTTTCGCCTTTGGGAGAAATTATTTCTGGAGTTGATGATGATAAAAACAATGAAGATTTATTTCTAAAAATCTATCCAAATCCTGTAACTGATATTCTGACAATTCAAACAAAAGAAAAAGGAAAGCTGATTTTGTACGGTGCAAAAGGACAGATTTTGATAGAAAAACAAATTCAAAATTCTCAGAATGAAATTGATATTTCTCGTTTTGCTAGAGGTTTGTATATTTTGGTTTTTAGTACGGAAAAAGGACAGGCTTATGAGAAGGTTATTGTCCAAAAGTAATTTCTTTTTGTATTGTTTCAATCCAATTCTTATCATTTGTTTTTATAATAATTGTTTTGAAGTTCAATTTTTCTCCTTCTATTTCTACACCTTTTGAATCATCTATATGTAAATCAAAACCAAATGCAGGGGGATATTTTGAAACTCTTTTATTTATTCTTTTTAAGGTACGCTGATTTTGATATTCGTTTATTATTTTTCCTACTTTTATTCCATAATAAAAAAGCATCAAAGGAATTTTGTTTTTGCTTCTAAAAGAGGTTGTATAAATATGAATGATATGACCTTGTTTTTGTAAATCAGAAATGAGTTTTGCTGTTCCTATTCGAATAGGTTCAATGCCTAAAAAGGTAGCAAAGAAGTTTCTTTTTTCTTCTTCAAATTGATTTCCATGTGGAATAAGTGTACTGTCTAAATCGAAACTGATGTGCATTTTTTATTATTCTAAACAAAAACCTGTATTTAATTCTCCAATCCCTAATCTTCATTTCCCAACTCCCAATTCCTACATTGTCATCAAAAATCCTACAAATAATACAAACATCACAGCCGTAATGAACCAATAATAATTTCTTTTTTTGATAATCATTCCACCAAAAGCAAGTAGCGCAGCACCTCCTTTAATATAGTTTTTGAGATGAAAAAACTCATACTCTTCAAAAATAACAGAATTTAGAATCATTGCAGTAAATAACAATCCATATAAAAAACAAATAATAGGAGCTTGTTTTTCGAAGTAGCGCTTTAAGTCAAATTCATCTTTTTCGTATTTTGTTTCATTGATTTTTGGAAATAAAAAAACACAAACTAAATACAAAAGTAAAGGCAAAACAAGAGAATAATAATAATAGAAAATATTCACTCCAATAAACTCATTATTTGTCCACGTTCCCCACCAAATCAAAATAGAAACCAAAAAAGTAAGAAAAGACCAAAGAACAGGAATAAAATCAAAACGAATTTGGGAGCGATAACGCATAAAATTTCCCCAACCCATAAAAAATTCGGCTACAATAAAACCAAAAATAATAGCATTAAAGATAGATAAATACTCTATTCTTGAAAAACCACTTATTTCGTGGGGAGGGGTGTTTTGTAAAAAAATTATAGTCATAGAAATTAACTGGTAACTGATTAGTACTTACTGATAACTGCTAAATTCCGATTGTATCATCTTCATTTCCACTTCTAATAATTCCTTTTTTTGCATTTTTGATAAACTCTACAATCTGTGTTTTTTCGGCTGTTTGTGGTTCTAATTCTTCTATTTGTTTGATAGCTTCTTGTGTATTTAGACCTGCTGAATAAATAAGACGATAAATTTCTCTTAGTTCGGCAGTTTTTCCTGCATTAAACCCACGTCTTCGAAGACCTATAATATTAATTCCTGCATAGGAAAGAGGCTCACGACCAGCACGAATATAAGGAGGAACATCTTTTCTGACTAGCGAACCACCAGCAATCATGGCATGTGCGCCAATCTTCACAAACTGCAAAACGGCACTTGTACCTCCAATAATTGCATAATCTTCTACTTCTACATGCCCTGCAAGCTGCACACCATTTACCAACACACAATAATCTCCAACAATACAATCATGAGCAATGTGTACATACGCCATCACCAAAACATTATTACCAACTGTAGTTTGCATTTTATCATCTGTTCCTTTATTGATAGTTGCAAATTCTCTGATTGTGGTATTATCTCCAATAATTGTTAGCGTTTTTTCGCCTTTGTATTTTAGGTCTTGAGGGTCGCCAGAAATAACTGCCCCCGGATAAATTTTACAGTTTTTTCCAATTCTTGCACCGTCCATTATCACTACATTGGCAGCAATCCAAGTTCCTTCTTCTATTTCTACATCTCCATAAATAGTTGCAAAAGGCTCGATAATTACATTTTCTGCAATTTTAGCATTTGGGTGTATATTAGTATTTGGATATTTCATAGGTCAAGCTGTGGTTGTGTTAGGGCTGTTAGTAATGATAAGTAATTAAGCTGTATGTATTGGAGTGTTTTTCAAAGTTTGGTAAACGTTACTGCAAAATTAGAACAAAGTTAAATCATTAGAAACAATTTAACTAAAAAAATAAAACTCACGCAAAACAATAAACACAAATTTACAAATTTGTTTAGTTACTTATCTATTTTCAGTTGATTTTTAGGATATATTGAAATAAAATTAGTTTTGACTTTGCTGATTTGCAATTCAACCATGCAGCCTTTCATTTTCAATGCTTAGAAATAGAGTGATTTGCCAGTACTTGATAGTTCCTTGATAGTCCATTCATTTGAATTAGGTGTGATTTTTTTATGAACATACATTGAAAAAAAATAAAACAACTTGATAGATACGTAGTTTTTTTTGTAATTTGTATATTCCTACTAGCCAACACTTTCCAAGTGATAGAAAAAAAGCTATCCTAAGCCTAATTTTGAGAATAATCTAAGAAGATAACAAATATGATTTCGCCAGAAAAAATAGAAGAAGTAATCGAACAAAGTCCGTATCTAAGTCGTGATTTGAGTTGGATACAATTTAATTATAGAGTTTTGGATCAAGTAACGGCACAGCGTCGTACTATTTTGGAAAAATTCAAGTTTTTGGCAATTACGGCTTCTAACCTAGATGAATTTTTTATGATTCGGGTAGGTAGTTTGTACAATTATATGGATTATAACAAACAACGCCTTGATTATTCGGGATTGCGTGAGCTTCCATTTCGCCAAAAATTATTACACGAAAGTCAAGAATTTGTACAAAAACAGTATCAATATCTACACGATTTACTTCCTAAATGTGGCGAAAATAATTTCAGAATTATTGGTGGAGAAGAAGTTTTGCAAGAAGAAGAAGAAGAAGTAGCTGCTTATTTTCAGAATACTATTTTTCCGATGCTTACGCCAATGGTCTATGACAACTACCATACTTTTCCAATTTTGATGAATAAATTATTGGTCTTTGGTATCGTTACAAACATCAAAGGAGCAAGTAAGGCAAGCCGAAAAGTATCTTTTATTCAAATTCCTCAAAACCTTCCTCGTTTTTTCGAAATGAACCGAGGCGAAACGGTTATTTTTTTACCGATTGAAGAAATTATCAGAAAATATGTCTATAAATTTTTTAGAAATGTAGATATTTTGGGAGTCAGTTTGCTCCGTATCACTAGAAATGGAGATTTTACGCTTGATGAAAGCGATGATATGGAAAATGACTTTGTGCAAGAAGTAAAACAAAAACTCAAAACTAGAAAAACAGGGCGAGTAGTGCGTTTGGAAATCGAAAAAAATTATTCTACTTGGATGCTCAGCCTTTTGAAATCTCGTTGGGATATTGAAGAGGATAACGTCTTTGAAGTAGAGAAATTAATTGACCTTACCTGTCTTTGGCAAATTGTGGGTCATAAAGATTTATCAGAGTTTTTGCCTCTTCCTCATGAGCCTGTCAAACCCTTGGCATTTTTGCGTCAAGAAGAAAGCACTCAGAAAAAACGAAATAGTGATAGTATTTTTGATAGAATAAAGAAAGAAGATATTGTTCTTCATCACCCTTATAATAGCATGGAACCTGTTTTGGAGATGATAGAAGAAGCTGCCGAAGACTCAAATGTATTGGCAATCAAAACAACTATTTATAGACTAGCAAAAGACTCAAGAATTACATCAGCACTTTTGAGAGCAGCCGAAAATGGAAAGCACGTTTCTGTTCTTTTTGAAGTTACAGCTCGTTTTGATGAAGAGAATAATATTAGAGAAGCCAAAAAATTACAACAAGCAGGTTGTTTTGTGATTTATGGAGTTACACAGCTCAAAACGCACACCAAAATTATGTTAGTTGTCCGAAAAGAAGGACAAAATATAGTGCGCTATGTTCACATGTCTAGTGGAAATTACAACGAATCTACTGCCAAACTCTACACAGATCTTGGACTTTTGACGACCAATGAAATTTATGCTAGAGATGTATCAGAATTTTTCAATGCCATCACAGGACATTCTGACCCAAACCGTTACGAACAGCTTTTGACAGCACCTAATTTTATGCGTCATCAGCTTATTGCGCTCATTCAAAACGAAACTAGAAATGCACTTGATGGACTTCCAGCAGGAATTTGTGTAAAAGTAAATTCATTACAAGACCGAGCATTTATCGATGCACTTTACGAAGCCTCACAAGCAGGCGTTCCGATTGAGCTAATTGTAAGAGGAATTTGTTGTATAAGACCAAAACGAACAGGATTGAGTGAAAATATTAATGTTCGTTCGATTGTAGGCGACTTTTTAGAGCATTCACGTATTTTTTATTTTCATAATAATGGAGACCCCAAAATTTATAGTGGTAGTGCTGATGCGATGGTACGTAGTTTTGATAGAAGAATCGAATCTTTGTTTTTATTATTGAATGAAAATGCAAGACAACAAGCTATCAATTTACTTTCTTATAATCTAAGAGATACAATGAATAGTTATATTTTACATGAAGATAGCAACTATCACAAATATGAGCAAGCAGAAGACGAACCTGTTTTTAATCAACACGAAGAGTTTTTCACAATCACACCCGAATCGGTCAGTAAAGCCAATTTGTATGAAGAGTTTTTGAAGCCAAATCAAAAATTAATTACTCCTGTTATTCAAAATCAAATGAATAGCTTGTCCGAAAACGATTGGGGAGAAGAGAATCAATAAGAAAATTCTAATTCGTAACTATCAAATTAATTCAAAAAAAATTGCATTTATCTTCATTTCATCATATAAATCTTAAAAATCAGTTACCAATCAGTTACGGTATTTTCATAGTTCATTCCAGTCCATCAAAAAAGGCTGATTGACAAGTCTGTAACGAATATCCAAAACGCTAGCATTGATAAAAGTAGTATCCAAATTATTTACTTTTCCATACGCTTCATGAATATGCCCAAAAGCGTGAATTTTGGGTTTTATTTTTTCTACAAATCCGATAAGCTCTTCACAGCCCACTTGAAGACCTTGTATAGTTTGGTCTAAAATTCCATATGCAGGTCCGTGAGTAAGCAAAATATCTGTATCAGTTGAAATTTGTTCCCAGTATTTCCTTATTTTTTCTCCTCTATCACAGTTGAAAGCCCAATCGTAAAAACGTGGTGTAATAGGCGAACCCCAAATCTTTATTCCCTCTATTTCAACAGAAGAATTATTGAGATAAATACAATTTGTTGGAACAAATGATTCGGCTAAAGTAGGATTCGTTTCAAATAAAAAATCGTGATTTCCTGCTATAAAAATCTTATAGGTATAATCTTGAACTTCAAACCATTTCAAAAAATCTATAATTTCATCTTCTTTGCCTAGTTTGCTAATATCTCCTGTATGAATAAGCATGGTACTTTCCGAATCTGTTACATCTAGTTTTGGAAGAATAAGATTTTTGTGCTGCCCATGTGTATCTGAAATAAAAACGATTTGCATAATTTTTTCTATATTTAAAAAGAGTTTGAGTACAAAACAGTTTTTAGAAAATAAGGTTAATTCAAAGTAATCTTTAATTTCTCTACTCTCTTTATTTCTATGAACCAATTTCTAAAAACCATTTTCCGTAGAAAACGGACATATCTTTTTCTGTTTTTTATAATTGCTCTACAATTAATTTCTGGCTGTATGCAATTCAGAATTAGCGACCGAAAAGTAAAGAAAGAATTTAAAGACCAAAAATACAAACCTACTTTTGATTATGTAGAATTTGAAGAGCGCAAAATTCATTACGCCAAGATAGGAAATGATTCGCTACCTACACTTTTTTTTATACACGGTTCACCGGGGGATTGGAGTGCATTTTTGGATTATTTCAAAGATTCTACTTTATTAGAACGTACAAATATGGTTGCTTTGGATAGAACAGGCTATGGAAAATCTGATTTTGGAAATCATGAAAAGGTTTTGAAAGAACAAGCTCGTTTTTATAAAGGTATTTTAGACAAATTTCAAGATGCTACCAAACAAAAGCCTATTTTGATTTCGCATTCTTACGGTGGTGCTGTCGTACTTCAGATGGCCGTTGATTATCCAAAACTGATAAGTGGTGTAGTTATTTTGGCTGGACTTTCTTCTTCAGAATTGACTGTCGATCGTTGGTATAATGGTGCTGCAAAGTCTGTTTTTGTGCGTTGGTGGCTACCTGCTGCGCTGACTGTTTCAAACAAAGAAATGCTACACTTGCAAAGAGATTTGAAAGCGATTGAAAATGACTACAACAAAATAAAAGTTCCTGTAATGGTTCTACACGGACAAAAAGACAAAATTGTTCCTTACGAACATGCTATTTTTCTTGAAAAGCAATTAAAAAATAACCCTTCTTTTGAGCTTACAACACTTCCAAAAGCAAATCATTTTATTCCTTGGACACATCAAGATTCAGTCCGAACAATTATTTTAAAAATGCTTGACGAAACAAAACAGTAACTTTTGAGATAGCCCCCATATTTCTTGCTTGACTAAAATACAGAACTGATAACCCTGCAACTTAAAATTTTTCTATGTATCTGTGAAAACTATCTTTATAGGCTATCAGTTGTTGAATAAATATCCGTTATTTTTTATCTTGTATCATAATTTGACTTTTCTTTTCAAAAATTATATTTC
>PFKD01000195.1:0-643 GCA_002784125.1 Flexibacter sp. CG_4_10_14_3_um_filter_32_15 | reverse complement strand
AAACTACCTGAAGAGAAAAAGGAACTTATTCTTAGAACACTACAAAACACACTTACAACTAATAATATTAATAAAGTTGAAAATGGTGAAAGTCAGCTAAAAAGAGTGTTTAGCAAAATCGTTGATGATTTGGGAATCTATTACAAAATTGGCTTAACAACAGATTTTACAGGAAAGCTATTTAATGAAATGTATGGCTGGCTTGGCTTTTCGCAAGACAAACTAAATGATGTAGTTCTTACTCCTTCTTATGTCGCAACACTTCTCGTAAAATTAGCTCGTGTAAACAAAGATTCGTTTGTATGGGATTTTGCTACTGGTTCAGCCGGTCTTTTAGTTGCGGCTATGAATGAAATGCTTAACGACGCAAAAAATTCTATTACATCTCCTGATGAACTTACACAAAAAGAATTAACTATAAAAACCGAACAATTACTCGGTCTTGAGCTACTTTCCAGTGTGTATATGCTTGCCATTTTAAATATGATTTTGATGGGTGATGGAAGCTCAAATATCTTAAATCAAGATTCGTTAAAAGATTTTGACGGAAAGTATGGCTTTGGAAAGACTGATCATAAATTTCCTGCCGATGTTTTTGTTCTTAATCCGCCATATTCTGCGAGTGGAAACGGAATGAACTTTG
>PFKD01000010.1 GCA_002784125.1 Flexibacter sp. CG_4_10_14_3_um_filter_32_15 | reverse complement strand
TAAAATGGATAATTGA
The DNA here is from genome assembly GCA_002784125.1 of Flexibacter sp. CG_4_10_14_3_um_filter_32_15. Classification (GTDB taxonomy): domain Bacteria; phylum Bacteroidota; class Bacteroidia; order Cytophagales; family Bernardetiaceae; genus Bernardetia. The sequence goes on along the minus strand of PFKD01000010.1, from coordinate 11,154 downwards.
TAATTACATAAAACATTGATTATCAATTTATTACATTAAAAAATAAGATGCATTAATTTTGTACGATTACTTAATTAATTTCTTTCATTCTTTCAAAAGGCTTTGTTCTATCAAAAAGATAGCGATAGGTAGCATGTCTTTTTACTTTTTTAGCTTCCAAACTCTCACAAAGTTTGACCATATTGGTATTAAAACTTCCAATCCAATTAAATTCTATATAATTATATTGATAAGAAGTTTTTTTGTTTAAATATTTTTTTCGTTCTTTTTGATATGCTACTACCATTCCTAACTCAACTCCTTTTCGTTGAAATTCTGGCGAAACTCCAAATAGTACTCCAAATACTTTATTGTTTTTCTTCTGCATTTTATGCCACAAAAATTGCAGTTTCTGCCAAATTCCAAACTTTCCATTTAAGTGTTTGAAAAGTTGATTTAGTTCGGGAAGCATGACATAAAAACCGATTGCTTTTCCTTCAAAATAAGCAAACCAAACCAAATCTTCTTCCAAAATAGGCTTCATTTGCTTCAAAAGAGCCTTTGAGTCTTCTGCCGTCAGTTTTGCTACACCTGCATGATTTCCCCAGCTTGCATTATAAACCTCTCTAAAATCTTCTGCGTGTTTGTCAATATTCTTTTTATTAATGTGAGAAAAAGAATAGCCTTCTCTTGTCATTACTCGGTTAGCAATTTTCTGTAATCTTTCCGAAACATCATACATTTCACGTCCATACGTAAACTGTTGAAAATATTCTTGAAAGCCCCATTTCTCAAAAAAATCTTTGTAATATTCGAAGTGATAACCCATTTGATAATTGGGAGGTTTGTCGAATCCATCAATCAAAACGCCCCACCATTGATTACGCTCTCCAAAATTTATAGGTGCGTCCATAGCTTCCATTCCACGTTCTTGTAGCCATTTTTTAGCTTTATCGAATAAGGCAAAAGCAACTTTTTCGTCATTAATACATTCAAAAAAACCTGCTCCTCCTATCGGTTGCTCATTATCTTGCAAAACTGTTTTTGGGTTAATAAAAGCTGCAATTCTTCCTACTGTTTCGCCCCTATTATTTTGTAAAAGCCAGCGAATTGCCTGCGCTTTTATTTCGCTATTTTTACCTCCAGTTTGTTTGAAAAGAGGGTTTTTAGTTTCATCAAATACAATTTCTATATCTTTATTCAATGGACGAATCCAGTACGGATTGTCTTTATACAGACGAGCTGCAAAGTCATTAAATTCTTTTTTATGCTGTTTTGTTTGTACTTCTATGAAATTCATTCTATACATATTAATAAATTCGGATTGAGAATTAGTTGTATCAAATAGGATTAAATCTTAGGAACAAATTTACAATTTTTATTTTTTATAAAAATGATAATATGATTTGGGTGCATAACAAATTGCCGTATGGGACAGGATAAATAATCCTTGTCCCTACAAATAAATAAATTAACTAAATGGGTTTAACTGTAAAGTTCACTTTTGTCAATTTCCATAGCTTCTTCTTTAAAAGTAATTCCATGGTTTTCTAATTCAGCCAAAACAGGTTCATAAATTTCTCTATGAATTGGAATCTGAACACCTTTTAAATGTAAATTTCCTGTCAAATATAATTTTGCTGCAATCGCTAAAGGGAGTCCGACTGTTTTTGCCATTGCTGTATGCTGACTATCATCTCCAAAAACAACCAGTGAAGCAGTAAGTTCTTTTGCTTTGCCTTGATAGGTATATTTGATTCGGTGCTGCATCAAAATCATATCTTTATCTTGTGGATCTAGCGTCCATTTTTCCTCTAAAAGACGTTGCAATATTTGAGCAGGCGAAGCATTTTGAAGCGTTATTTTTTTATCTTCAAAGAATCCTAAATATTTCCATTGTTTGAGCTGCACATCAGAAAAATCATAAATCTGTTTTAGTTTTTCTTCTAAAGATAAAAAAGGGTCGTATTTGAAAAACATATTGGCAAACTGTCTGTAAGTCAGTTTATCCGAATTTTCAATTTTATAAGAATCATCTGTCATTCCTAATTGTACAAATGTATCCCACGAATTACAAAAACCATTTCTTCGAATTGTCCCTCTCAGCATTGTCGGAATAGTATCCAGACCATAAACAGAACGGTATTTTAGTGAATCTCTATTTGGATAACCTTCAAATTTATAATCATTATCATACTCATTTATTTGAGCAAATTCTTTTGATTCAATCGGCTCACAATACGAAAACAAACGATGATAAGGCGCATATTTATACTGATGATTCTGAATAAATTTTGCTGTTCCTTGTCCTGCCAAAACTACATTTCTAGGATTCCATGTAAATTTATAATTCCAAGGATTGTTGTCAGATTCAGGAGCTAAAAGTCCTCCAGTAAAGGAACGAAAGGCTGTAATTTCTGCTTTTTCATCTTCTGAGCTATTATGAAAACGTATTTTATCCAAAACTTGCATTGCCGAAAGGTGGTCAATACCGGGGTCAAGACCGATTTCATTTAAGAGTAAAAGTCCTTTTTGTTTTGCTTCTGCATCTAGTTTTTCCATTTGAGGAGAAACATAAGATGCTGTAAAAATAGAGGTTGATTCTTGAACACAAATTTCAGCCATAGGCGCATGTAAAAATGCTGGTAACATAGAGATTACCAAGTCGGCACGTTGTGCAATTTTTCTACAATCTTCCAAATTTGAAACATCAAATTGAAAAGCTGTTGCTCTTTGGTGATGGTTCGTTTTTTGTTGAGCCAGCGAAATATCTAAATCTCCTACTTCAATTTGCCAGTCATTTTCTTTGCTATGGTCTAATAAATAATCGATAAGTGCATAAGACGAGCGTCCTGCACCAATTACCACCACATTTTTCATTGTTTTTTTGTTTATTGTGTGTTGTGTGTGTTATGTTATTTTTTGAAACGAATTTCAGAAAGACAAAGTAAGCATAGTTTGAATTCTCTTGCAAAAAAAGTCTGAAAATGTTTTGATATAAAACTAAAAGAGTGTGTGAAAAATTAGCATCAAAAAGACAAAAAAAGGCTCGAACACGCTTGTTCGAACCTTTATATGATAAAGAAATTTGTGTTTTTTATCCACCACAACCACCACAACCACCACCACAACCACTTCCACAAGAAGAGCCACAGCTAGAACCACAAGAACTTCCACACGAGCTTCCACAAGCACCTCCATCACTACTCGATGAGGAGTTATTTTTATCTGTATAAGCTACTAAAGGAGTAAATGAAAGATCAAAAATAGCACTACCTACATAAATATAACTCCAATCGTGATTCGTATCATTACTAATTTTTTGACCATACTTTTGAGGAAGAACTGTATGTTTGTAGAAATTTGGAATAACACTTCTTGCCATTTTGTTAGATAAACTATATAAATGAATAATAGCCACAATAAGCAAAACAAATAATAGAATTGCTATATATGCAAAAGGTCTATTGTTTGACATTCCCATAAAAAGACGAATACAACCAATCATCATGAGAATGGAAATAGTTACATAATTTATCAAAAATAATTTCATAAAAGAAGCAGAAGCCTTTACTGTTTCGATAAACTTGTCCATCGCTTGATAGGTATTTTTGAATATTTCTTTATTCATGAGTTCCCTCAAAAGTGCTGGATAAAATACTTGTTCAGACTTAGCTGAAAGAATGGTAAAAGAATCAAGAATTACAAAATCCTCTACTGATTTAAGGGTTATGTGTTTATTAAATTTTATTTCATTCTGGCTACTAATTTTTAATCCTTTATTTTTTATCAAATTATTGGTGGCATGATGCACAACATCATTTTTCTTTCCTGTTTTTAAATAAATGACTTCAGAAATAGATAAATCATTAATAAACCCCTCTTTAGGCCAACCTTTCACAATACCTTTTAAATAAGAATTATTAAAAGTATTTAGAGCAATTAGAGCAACTATAATCAAAGGAATATAAAACAAGAAAAAATCTGAACCATTTATTTGGCTATAAAAAGGTTGCATCAAAAAATGCACAGGAATAAGAACTATTAAAGAAATAACGATACCCAAAACAACTATTTTCTCTGGTGTGGTCTTAGACTCTTTTAGTCCTAAAGGTTGATACATGGTGTAATATTCCCAAATATCTTTAGGTTGTTTGCCAAATTTTTGTTCATAAAGTTTGGTTGTATTATCTTTTGCATTTTTGAATTTTTCAAACTCGGCTTTATTGTGAGTAGAAGGAATATGCTGAATTTTTTTTCCTAAAAGGTTACAAAACTCATTATAGGATTCTGTAAAAATCAAATGTTGATGCCAAACAATATCTACTATTTCGGAAGGAGAAACCATTGTACCAGCCGTGGCAGCCAAATACATAAACTTCTTATACTCTAAAATAGCTTTTTCTGTAAAGTTTTTTGTCCATTTGTTTTCATCAGCCAAACGAGTTACAAACCCATAGTCTGTAAGAGGTTGATTGAAATCAAAATCTTTTACATGTTCCCAAAAAATAGGTTTTTTTTTGTTCTCATTGTTTTTTTGAGTGTTTTTTTGAGTGTTTTTTTCTATCGTTTTTTCTGTGTTCATAAGTGGAAAGTTTGGTAAACAGTAGTAATGCTTATACTTTGTTTTATAAAATACGTAAAAACCATTCAAAAGGGTTTTGTTTTTTGATAAATAATGAGCTGTAGCTTTATCAAACTTCTTACAAATTATTAAAAATTATTTCTTACATCTAACAGAAAAGCCTTTATTTCGTTGTTCTTTCTATGATAATAATCAATTACCTTTGAGTTAGGTGGTATTCCTATAAAATTGCATGTATGAGTTGAATCCAAGAATTATTTTTCTGACGAGAATATATTTTATAGAATATATTGACTGATAATCAATAATCAATAATTTAAAATCACAATTAGCTTCATTGTTTTCTAAACTTCTGAAAAAAGATTTTTCATCAAAAGTATTTTATCCAAAATTTATGAACATTCAATCTACAATAATTACTTTATTTTTTAATTTAGTTATTTTATTCTTTTTATTCTCTTCTACAAATTGTATTTCTCAAAAAGCTGCCAATCAAGAACAATCTACCACACAAGCAAAGAGAACAAATGTAGAACAAGATACTCTATTCTCAGAATCCTTATCTCTACTTCAAAAAAACACTCAGACTTATTATGCTTCCACTATAACGGTCATCAACCTAAAAAATCATATTGAATTATTAGCCTCAGAGAGTTTTGAAGGGCGAAAAGTAGGAGAACGAGGGCAAAAAATGGCAGGACTTTATATTCAAGATTTTTTTATAAAAAATGACCTTGAGCCAGCCGTTCCGGTGGATTTAGGAAAGCGTTATATACAAGAATTTGAAGTAGAAAAAAGTAAAATTTCTACAATAACTCTAAAAACTCAATTAAAAGAAAAAGAAATTATTTATCAAAATAAAGAAGATTTTTTAGCTAATCCACTCACTTATCTTCATAATGAAAATGAATTAAATGTAGTTTTGACAGGCTATTCTATTCTACCCAACGAACAAATAACTGGGCGTGGGGTAGCTTTATTTTTAGATACTGAGGATAAAGAAACTATTTTTTATTCGAATCAAGATTGGAATGAAAAAACAGAAAAACAAGTACTTTTGGCGCAACAAGCAGAGGCAAAAGCTGTTTTTTTTATCTTGACAAATGCCAATAATTTCAAAACAAATTCTAAAAAACTTCAAAAAAGCAAATATTTGAATAGTGAAATCTATACTTTAAAAACTGAAAAAAGTATTGGAGTTTATTTTTTATCTATGGAAACAGCAGCCAAATTATTTGATTATTCAGAACAAGAATGGGAAGAATTAGCCGAACAATTTGAAGAAAACAAAATTCCTTCTAGTCTTCCTTATGCAACCGTATCTATAGATATAAAGAAAGAAAGTGCGACTACGTTGGATACAGAAAATATAGTTGGTTTTGTGGAAGGAACAGATTTGAAAGACGAATTAATCATTATTTCAGCACATTACGACCACTTAGGACAAGAAGAAGGGCAAAACAAGAAGTTTTTTGCAGGTGCAGATGATAATGCCTCTGGTGTTGCTGCTCTGATGGAACTAGCAAAAGTATTTGCGTCGGCAAAAAAAGAAGGCTTTTCTCCAAGAAGAAGTATTTTATTTTTAGCTACTACTGCAGAAGAAGTTGGAATGTTAGGCTCTTCTTATTACGCTGATATCGAACCCTTATTTCCTATTTCTAATGTGGTGGCAAACTTAAATATTGATATGATTGGAAGGGAATATGTTCCAAAAAATAAATATCCAGCTAATGATTATGTAAGTATTGTAGGTTCGAATTGGCAATCCACCATTTTGCATCAAACTCATGAGCAAGCTAACACTACTTTTACAAACCTAAATTTAGATTACACCTATAATTCCAAAACTCACCCAAAAGAATTTTTTTATCGCTCTGACCAATATAGTTTTGCCAAATATGATATTCCTGTTATTTTTTATACCAGTCCAGACCACAAAGATTACCACAAGACAACTGATACAGCCGAAAAAATAGATTACCAGCGAGTAGAAAAGATTACTAAACTTATCTTTCATACCACTTGGCAGCTTGCTAATCAAGAAAAAAGTCCTAAAAAAATAGAAAAAAACAGATTTGAAGACCAAAATTAACTCTTTCTATCTTTTTTTAGTATCTCATATAGACAAGTATATAGATTATTCTCTAATTTTGTGAGATTATTTTTTTTGATAAATTCAAAAGCTAGTTTCTTTGTGGAGTTGCTACAAATAACAACTCTAATCATTTATTTTGTAATTTGTATTTTAGTATAAAAATATCGGTAAAGTTATGAGAAAAGTATATAGTAGTATTTTTGTTTTCTTCTTTTTTTTTGTTTTATTCTCTTCTTGTAGAGAAGGTGGAGTCGAACCTGTTCGATTGCTAGAATTATATGTAGTCGATACGCTTGGTGAGCCTGTTGATAATGCTAAAGTTGAGTTTTATTTTACTGAATCAGCATTAAATACAAGTACTTCCCAAATTATTGAAACGCTTTATACCAATGACGAAGGATTGGTTCAAGTAGCTTTAGATGTAGAGATTTTTGATTATTATGTAAATATTGAAAAAGACCAACTCAATAATTGGTACACAACTACATTTGTCAGTTTACCTAATTTATTGGGGAGTAATACAACTACTATTACACTAAATGACGCTTTTGAAGCAAAGCTGACAGGTAGATATAAAAAAAGATGGCAGCAAACTGCAGATATTATCAATGGAAATCCTTCTTTTCCAAATTGTGGGAATCAACTCTATCACGACTTTTTTCGTCGTACAGAAACAGCAAAGGATAACCGAAGTGGAGAAGTTCAAAAGTTTCAGGCTGATATTTGCCCTTTCCCTGGAACTTCTGAAGGAACAAACCAATGGATTTATAATAAGCAAAATAATACAATTACTTTTGGAATAGATAATTTTGCAGAAACATATAAAATAATCGAATTTACAGGCAATAAAATGTCTTTAGTTTATACAACTCCTGATGGTGCTTTTGTTATCGAAAGAAGATATAAACTTGTAAATTAAACACATAGGCACATAAAAATTATTTCTAATTAATTAATTAATTAATATAAAAAAATGACAAAAGAAGTAAAAATAAAAGTAAGAGGGTATCATTTAGATGGGTATCAACATGTCAATAATGCTCGTTATTTAGAGTTTTTTGAAGAAGCTAGATGGGCATTTTTTGAAGAAAGTGATGCACTCAAGACTCTTCAAGACAAAAATATTATGTTTGTAGTGGTAAATGTAAATATCAATTATCGTTATCCTGCTTCGGTAGGTCAGACGATTGTTATAAAAAGCCAATTAGATCATCTTGCTGATGTAGGAAGTAAAAAAAGCACTTTCAAACAAACTATTTATTTAGAAAATACAGATACAGTAGTTTGTGATGCTATTATTACCTTTGTTTTGTTTGATGCCAAAACTCAAAGAGCGATTGCAACTACCGAAGAAATAAGAGAAATGTTTGTAAATGAAGTAAGCAATTAATTTTTTCTGTTTCTAACCAAACCAAAAATTATCTTCTATATTGTTCTTACAGTATAGAAGATTTTTTGCTAGAGTATTTGATACTCAATTTGAGCCAATCATTCCTCTACTTTTATAGCCTTCACACCAAAATAAATTGCTTGTGATGTATTTTTCCAATCTTCAGGGTTGGTAGTCAAGTCTAGTGAAGGTTCATAAATGATATGAGGAGGGGTTGTTATTTTTGGTACAATACACATATCTGATTTGCAATTATTTAAAATCTCTTGTCTTTCTTCTAATTGCATAGCATAATTATAAGCTCTTCCTTTCAAAATATCTGAGTATGCTGCACGAATAGGATTATTTTCTTTATATAAAAATAGAAAAATAACTAAAGGTGCAATCAGTTTTGTAAAAACAGAAGGCTTTGAGAAAATGGAAAAATCAAGGTTTGTAATAGAATCTTTATTAGAATAAAAACAAACAAAAACACTTACTACATAAAACCAACCTATCAAAAATAAAAAATAGACAATATTATTGATACGCATAGGAAGATCGCCACCAATAGAAATATAACCAATAGAAAAACTGCCAAAAACAACTCCTATCCAAACAACTAAAGCCCAAAAAGGATTTACTTTAAAAATAAAATCAAAATCTGTTTTGGTAATAATTTTTTGAGCAAAGGGAAGATAAAATAAAGTAAAAACTAAAATAGGAGTTTCGAAAAACCAATAAAAAATATAGTTTAATGAATTAGGAATCAGTTTACGAAGAATAAGTAAAGGATTGGAAAGACCTGAAAAATTAGAAGCTCTCACAGAATTTCCTTCTGCAAAAATGGAGAAGCAAAAACAAACAAGTGCAAAAACAAATAACAAACTATAAAATGTATCTATTTTTTTAGTGTTTATGAATTTTGTAATCCAAATTATAGCTATCAATCCTACAACCAAAGAAGACATAATTTCTATACATCCACAAAGAGCAAACGTAAAAAAAAAGATAACTAGATTTTCTTTATACATTGATTTTTGATTGTTTTTGTTGTATTCTCTTTGGCATAAAAATCCTATCCAAAAAATTAGAAAACAGTTTGTCAGCATATACCCCAAAGCACAAATAAACCAATAAAATCCTTCTGCAAGACTTGGCATTCCATAAATATAAACCAGAAAAAGACTATTTGTAAGAAGTAATTTTTCCTTTACAGAATTGGTAAAGCTAAGGTTGTTTATAATCCAATAATAGCTCAAAAAGCTAATGACAAGTATTAAAAAAATAAAAATGGGGTAAAATCCTTTCCAGTAAATAATGAACTTTAGAAAAATAGAAGCCAAAAAAGTAGAAAAATAACGCCCTGACCAACCTGTGTACATCGAATAAACAAACTCCCAACTACTCATAGAAGAGAGGTTAGTAAAAAAAGGATACTCATCAGCTACTGGGCGTGCAAAAAATGCCAAGACAAAAAAAGGAATAATACACAAAAAAAGAAAAATGACTTTCAAATTTAATACAGATGATTTTTTGAGTGGGTTCATTTTTCTTTCTTTGTTTCTGGAAGTTAATTAGTCAAAAAAATTATTCTTCAATACGTTTGATTTTTGCACCCAAAGCATTCAAACGCTTATCGATAAACTGATAGCCTCTGTCTATTTGTTCTGCGCTATGAATTACACTTTTTCCTTGTGCAGAAAGAGCAGCCAAGAGAAGCGAAACTCCTGCACGAATATCTGGCGAAGTCATCGGAATTCCTCTCAAATCTTGTTGTCTTCCAAGCCCTAAAACGGTGGCACGATGTGGGTCACAGAGAATAATTTTTGCTCCCATATCAATCAATTTATCTACAAAAAACAAACGACTTTCAAACATTTTTTGATGAATCATGAGCGTTCCATGTGCTTGTGTAGCAACTACCAAAACAATAGAAATCAAGTCAGGCGTAAAACCGGGCCAAGGTGCATCTGAGATTGTCATTATCGAACCATCAATATAAGAATCAATGTGATAATGCTCTTGTGCAGGAATAATAATATCATCATTTTCAAAAATGAGATGAATACCTAATTTTTTGAATGTATTCGGAATACAACCGAGTTTGTCTATACGAGCATTTTTGATGCGAATTTCAGAAGCTGTCATGGCAGCAAGTCCAATAAAACTTCCAATTTCTATCATGTCTGGAAGCATGGTATGTTCTGTTCCTCCTAATTTTTCAACTCCTTCAATAGTCAAGAGATTTGAACCAATGCCCTCTATTTTTGCACCCATTCTGCAAAGCATATCACAAAGCTGCTGAATATAAGGTTCACAGGCAGCATTATAAAGTGTCGTTTTTCCTTTTGCAAGTACGGCAGCCATCAAAATATTTGCCGTTCCTGTTACAGATGCTTCTTCTAATAAAATATATTTTCCTTTTAGGTCAGTTGCATCGACATTATAATATTTGTTTTTAGTATCATAACTAAAACGTGCGCCTAATTCTTCGAAGCCTCTAAAGTGTGTATCTAGTCTTCGTCTTCCTATTTTATCCCCTCCCGGTTGTCCCAAACGGCATTTTCCAAAACGAGCCAAAAGAGGACCCATAATCATGACAGAGCCACGCAAAGCACCACCTTGTTTGATAAAATCTGGACTATATAAAAAATCTAAATTTATATCTTTTGCTTCAAATTTATAGGAATGGTCGCTTAGTTTTTCAGTTTTTACTCCTAAATGTCTTAATAAATCAATGAGTTTGAGTACATCACGAATGAGAGGAATATTATTTACAATAATAGGGTCAGCAGTTAATAAGACAGCACAAAGAATTTGCAATGCTTCGTTTTTTGCTCCTTGTGGTGTAATTTCTCCTTTTAGTTTTGTTCCTCCTTCTACTTCGAAGGTAACGGATTCTTTTAGTTTTGCCATTTCTTGGTAATTCTTATTTTGTTTTAGTTTAAAGTAGCAGAAATTTAAGGGTTTTGTTTACCAATTACAAAGAAATTTAGGCTTAAAACAAAAAAACGAGCTAAATTATGACTTTAACTCTCATTCCCCACCCTTTCATTCAAAATTTTGGTATTATTTAATAATTATATCAATTCAATATTAAATAGTAATATTTAAAGTTAGAGG
>PFKD01000192.1 GCA_002784125.1 Flexibacter sp. CG_4_10_14_3_um_filter_32_15 | reverse complement strand
AATTGAATTTACTCTGATAGTTAAAGTGTGTTTAAACATACTGAAAGCAGTATAAAAAGTTTCGTGCGTTTACCCTAAATAAAAATAATAGTTATAAAAAAAAGGGCTTCTTCATTTGAAGAAGCCCTTTTTTGGTAAGTAAGCGAAGCGTATTATCTTATATTTTCATCATTTTTGGATACTTATAAATTGCATAAGAAATAGAAGCTGCAGCGTGGCGTACAAAAGTATCTGTAAAGTTTGGATTTAAAGCTGTTTTTTGTTTAAACTCTGCTGCTGAAAGTCCATGACTATTGTCTTCAAACTTAGCCATTTGTCCTGTCGCTTGATAATCTACCGAACCATCTTTTTTATAAGTTATTCTCAGCATTGTATTTCTGTCCATATCCCATTTATAACCTTTATTTACAGAATAAAATATTTTAATAATATACTCTCCTGTCGAGCTGCGTTTGTCTATCGCAACCATTGTCGTATTATAAACTAGGTTTGATTTGCCTCCTTTTTCTCTATGAACAAAATAAGTATATTGACCCGCTCTCGCTGATTGTTCTAATTCCCACTTATATTTTACGCCTTTACGAACCAAATAACCACGAGGGTTATCTTTTACTTTATTGATTTTGCTTTTATTCAAGTTTGTAAAAATAGTGCTGTAGTATTCATGAAAAGAAGTGGTAGCATAACTACTTCCAACAAAGAAAACAAAAATAGAAGCCAAGATAATTGTCTGAATTTTTTTTGTCGTGTTCATCATTTTATAAGTAAGATTTGGGGTAAGAATAGTAAATATTTTGATCGATGTATTTGTAAGTATATAAAATAAGCAAGTGATTGAAATCTTTTTATTTTGTTGAATTGTCTTACAACAATGTACTGTATAAAAAACACAAACCACGCCAAGTATTATATTTTGAGCAAAAAAATCAGAAAAACAAATGATTTAATTTAACTTTAACTTGTTAAAATACAATTCAATATCTTTTTGTAGCTTTTTTAGATACGAAATAGTATATTTCAATCTACTTCCATACCATGAAAAAAGTTCGCCATCGACTACTCTAATATAGGCATTTGGTACTAATTGAGCAAAATCTTGAATATCTTTTTCTTTAAAAGGATACGGTTCGGAAGAAAGTAAAATGATTTGTGGATTCCATTCTTTTATTTTTTCTTCATCAAGAATAGGATAACGATTTTTACTTTTATTTTCTAAACTTGTTCTTTCTAAAATATCATTGATAAAAGTATTTTTTCCTGCTATCATAAAAGGATTTTTCCAAATAAAATAAAGGACTTTATATCTTTCAGATAATGCCCCTTTTTTTGCTAATTCGTTAAAATCTTGATTCAATTTATAAACTAAATTTTCGGCTTCTTTTTGCTTTCCTACAAGTTTTCCTATTTCATCAATCATTTCGAAAGACGAGTTCAAATCAATTATATCACTTATCCAAACAGGAAATTTTTGTTCTAATTCTTCAATTCCTTCTTTATAATTTTCTTCTTTATTAGCAATAATCAAATCAGGATTCAATTCAATTATTTTATCAATATCAAAGTTTTTTGTTCCTCCTACTTTAGTTATTTTCTTGATTTTTTCTTTCGGATGAATACAGTATTTTGTAATTCCAACAACATTATCACCTACCCCCAAATCAAAAAGAAGTTCTGTTTGAGAAGGAACAAGCGAAATAATTCGTTTTGGAAATTCTTTTAATTCTATTTTTCTGTTTAGTTGGTCAGTATAAATGGACATTTTTTTTAGTGTATTAAATCTTCAGATTTGCCAGTAAGAGATATTTTTGTACTTGAATCCTCATTTTCTATTCTTCTTCTATTACTTCTGTACGTTGCAATTTGAAGGTAAACTGCGTTCCTTCTCCTACTTTACTTTTAACACTAATTTTAGAATTATGTTTTTCAATGATATGTTTTACAATGGCAAGCCCTAAACCTGTTCCTCCTTCTTGTTTCGAACGACTTTTTTCTATTCTATAAAAACGCTCAAAAATACGCACTAGATGTTTTGGTTCGATTCCATTTCCGTCATCTTTGATAGATATTTTGAGGTTTTTGGTTGTTTGTGTGAGGGTAACAGTTACTGTTCCGTTTTCTTTTCCATATTTTATGGCATTGATAATTAAGTTTATCAAAACCTGTCGGATGCGATTATAATCAGCATAAACATAAACACCTTCTTCATATTGACTAACCAATTTTAGCGTAACTCCACGTTTTTCAGCTTTTTCTTCGAGCTGTTCGAAAACTTCCAAAACTTGATCTTGCATTTCATACTCTTCCAAACGCATCATAATATCGCCCGATTCTATTTGAGAAAGTGTCAGTAAATCCTCAACAAGAGCAGCCAAAGCCTTCAAACTTCGTGCAGCCTTACCCAAAAAAGCATCACGTACATTTTCATCATCTACTGCACCATCAATAAGAGTAAGAATAAAACCTTGCGCCGAAAAAATAGGTGTTTTGAGTTCGTGAGAAACATCTGCAATAAATTCTCTTCGAAAGGCTTCCATTCGTCGAAGCTCATCTATTTCCTTTTGTTTTTGTCCTGCATACGCCGTAATTTCTTGATTTACTCTTCGGATAGGATTTGCAGAAGGAAGAAGGTCTGAAGAAGGAGGAACAAATTTGAAATCTTTTTTCTTTATTTTAGATAATTTGCTATAAACATTATTTATTTCTTTAAAAATAAGAAACTCAAAAGCAATATAAATCAACATAAAAGAAGAAGAAAAAGAAACCAAAAAGCAAATCGATAAAGCTACCGATGAAACACTAGGAATCAAAGACAGAAAAGCACTTGTTACACTGCTTATCAAAAGAGAAAGTATAATAGCTACAGCTCTTGAGCTTACCAAAGAACGTTTGATAGCATTCGTAAGCCTATCAAAAATATTTTTATCTTTTTTTTCTCCTGTTTTTTCTTCTAGAGAAGTTTTGCTTTTTATTATCATCTATTGCCAACTACATTAATTTCTTTCTAAATTTCGTCAGGTGACATAAATTTATATCCAACTCCTTTTACAGTTTTGATATAATTATCTCCAATTTTTTCTCTGATTCTACGTATATGAACATCAACGGTACGAGCCAAAACATATACATCTTGTCCCCAAATATTTTTTAATAAATCTTCACGATTATACACTTTATTCGGACTTTGAGCCAAAAAATAAATCAATTCGAATTCTTTTTTAGGAAGCGCAATCAGTTCGCCATCTTTCTGTAAGGTATAACTTGTTTTATCAATACACAAATCCGAAATTTCAATCACTTCATGTGATTGTGTTTGCTGTTTTTTAAACTCTCTACGAAAAAGTGCATTAATACGGCTCATCAGCGCACGAGGTTTTATTGGCTTATTCAAATAATCATCTGCACCAACATCAAAAGCTGCTACTTCTGAATATTCTTCGGCACGGGCTGTCAAGAAAATGATATACGAATCTATCATATCAGGCATTTCACGAAGCTGACGACAGGTTTCTACACCGTCCATTTTTGGCATCATGATGTCCAATAAAATTAACTCAGGTTTAAAAAATTCAGCTTTCTTTATCGCTTCTTCGCCATTGGAAGCAACCTCTACTTCATATCCTTCACGTTCCAAATTGTATTTGAGCAAATCCAAAATATCGGGTTCATCATCTACGACAAGTACACGGTTATTATTCTGCATGAGAATGGGGTATTTTTTTGATTGATAGAAGTAAAAATAGTGTATAAAATTTTTGTATCTTAATTGAGTACAAAATTAAACAAAAATGACTCTATTCTTTTACGTTTTGCAAAAATAAAAATTCTCAGCCAGTTTCTTATCAAGACATACATAAACTTATTATGAAGTTTCAATAATTCTGTTTTTAATAGATTAATATCAAAAAACAAAAATAGCGTAGGAAAAATTCCTACGCCATTTTCAATCCTATCCTATCCTTAATCTTAGTCGTTGTTTGTTTCCTCACAAACGACAGTTCAGTCTTCAATTTCTTTTATCGTTACTGAATAACGAGCAATGTCTTCTTTCTTTACTCCTTCCAAACGGTAGGCTCTTCCGATGCTACGGATTTGGTTTGCTTTCAAAGATGGTTCAGAAGAGTTTATAAAATACGTTATTCTGCTGTCCAAAATTTGTCCTTGATGTCCTATCCACTTTATTTCTGCTTGCAAGAGTTTTACTTGTCCTTTGTCTGTTGCATTTTGGATTTCCCATTCAAAGTGATGAAAAGCTCCTATTTTGCCATTTTCTTCTACTTCTTGTAAGTTACTTACTCGTTCAGAAAGCAAAACATTTGGATTAAAATCACTCATATCATTCCAGTCTAAACTGACAGGAACAGTATTAATTTCTGTATTTTCCCCATATTCTACCTTTTCTACTCGCACTCTTACTAAAGCTGCATTTTCTACAAATTCTTCTTTGTATTCCAAATAACGAAATGGAATTGATTCTCCTTTTCTAGCTATTGGGTCAAAACTTTCTATGGCTTGTACTACATCTTGCGCTATGGCATTTCCATCTCTATCCAAAAGTTCAATTTTGAGTTTTAGACTAGAAATTGCACCAGTAGAAACATACAAATCAGCTAATAAATTATAAGAATACGAACCATTAAAATTCTTGAATTTAGATTGTTCTACTTCTAATTTTAGCCCTTCAAACTTTGGATTAATTATCCATTCTACTGGCAAATGAAGTCCTTCATCTTCCAAAATAGTAATTGATTTTAGAGAACCTTCTGCTTGCATGGGCGAACTTTCATTATCAAAAGCCAAACTAGCTGTATTATTATTACTTCTAAGAGTTAATAGTTCGTCAGCAAATGTAACTTGATTAGAACCTTGCTCTAAATAACTATAACCCAAATAACCACTAGAGAGAAACATAACACCGACAAGTCCCATCATAATATTGGTATGCCAAGAGCGTTTTTGCATTGCGTCTTCCAAAGCGGCACCTTTATAAATCTGACTCAAAAGTTGCATCGCTTTATAATGTTGAGGTTCGTTATCCACACAACGACGAGCCAAACCTGCTGCACGATATTTGTCTGTTGCTTTTCCGTAATCTAACCAACGATTATAAAACGAAACTGCCAAGCCAAAAAGAGCTTCTGTATGATTAGGATGAATAGCTAATACTTTTTCAAATTCTCTGATAGCATCATTCCAATTTTGGAATTCGGCATACCCATATCCTCTACGCAAATGCGATTCTAAAACAGCTTGTAACTCATAATAGTTTTCTGCATCCATTGCCTCAGCAGTTTTGCGATAACGATTATTGTTAGAAAATAGCTGGTAGAATAGCTCTTCCGATTTATAGAATATATAGTTTATCATAATTGAAAATAATTAAAAGTGAGTAGCTGGTTGGTCTTATATTTTTAAAATTTCTGTATCTTTATTTCTTTAGCGATTCTTGTAAGTCTTATCACATTCTTAATTTAAGTTTGCTGCTTTAGAATTGCTCAGAATTGATAGATACTATTCAAAATCCACGCAAGAAATCACGCCAAAACACCAAACTACCTTCGTTTTCGATAAACACAAACAGACTTCAAGACAAACCCCTACATTTTTTGGATAAAGGAAAATGAGTAAAAAACCTCAAAAACAAGGAAAATGACTAAAAATTGATAATTTTATTAGAAAGCTAGAGCTAAAAAGCTAGGCAAGAAGAGGAAAGTGCCAACTAAACTTTAAAGAATATAAAAAATTGGCATTGATAAAGCGATTAAAACCGAATGACTGATTTTTTTAGTAATTTTGTAATTAATCAAAAAATCAATATTCACTAATCAAAACACAAATCTATGTTATTACAAATGCCAACTGGTGGAATGGACATCGCAAATATTTTAATGATTGTCGGTATGGTGGCAGTCTTTTATTTCTTTTTGTTGCGTCCACAACAACAACAACGTAAAAAACAAAAAGCGTTTTTAGAGTCATTAACTAGAGAAATGAAAATCGTTACGACAGGTGGTGTTCATGGAAAAATTATTGATGTAAGCGAAAATACCGTAACGGTAGAAATAGATAAAGGTGTTCGTATCAAATTAGACAAAACAGCTATCGCTTATGAATCTGGCGTAGTGGCTGAAACCAAAAAATAAATCTTCAACTCATTATTATTAAAAATCAAATGAAAAAAATAAATTTATTACTCGTCTTTGTTTTGTGCCTTACTATTTTCTCTGCTTGTAAAAAAGAGGAAGAAAATGAACCTACACCAAAAGAAAACTTGGTCAATAAAACGTGGATTGTAACAAGTTCGGAGACAGAAATTGAGCTTCCCTTTGGACAAACACTTCCTGATAGTATTCAAAATGGTTTTGACCCTACACAGGGAATAGAAGGAGAAGCAATCATTTTTAATGAAGACGGAACTTTTGTAGTAGGAGAAGCAGACAATCAACAACAAGGAACTTGGACACTTTCAGAAGATGGACAAACACTTACTTTTAGTGGCTTGGTAGAAGGAGATTTGACAGACTTTATAGATGCTCAAACACTTGATAACCTACAAACTTTTGAAGTAACAACACTTACAGATACACAATTAGTTATTCAAAATAGTACGGATGTTGTAATTCCAGCAGAAATAGCAGAGCAGTTGATAGGCTTTGCAATTCCAATTACAGTAACTGTAAAACTCAATATTACTTTTGATAAACAATAATTTTCGTTTTTTTAGTAAAATCACAAACAAAATTAGTCGACAAAAGGCTTAAAAATAGATAATTGCAAACTTTCAAATTATATTGAAAATTTGTATTTTTGTCTGATTATCAAGAACGTAAGTAGTTAAATCGTTCGTGATGATACGAGCAATGGTAGGGAGAATTTGTTTGAAATTACAATAATTACCATTTTTGATTAAAATTAATAAAACATAACCGTTGCTTGTGTCTTCACGAGCGACCATAACAATAAAAAATATATGGCATTAGTAGCAGATACTCCACAAGTTCTTAGTTTCGAACTTACAGAAGAACAAGCAGAAGTACAAAAAGCAGCACGAGATTTCGCACAAACTCAACTTTGGGAAGGTGTGATTGAGCGTGATAACGAACAAAAATTTCCTACCGAGCAAGTCAAAAAATTAGGCGAACTTGGTTTTATGGGAATGATGGTAAGCCCAGAATATGGAGGAAGTGGAATGGATACCGTTTCTTATATTTTGGCTATCGAAGAAATTTCAAAAGTAGATGCTTCGGCTTCTGTTTGTATGTCGGTAAACAATTCGCTTGTTTGTTGGGCATTAGAAAAATACGGAACAGAAGAGCAAAAACAAAAATACCTTATTCCACTTGCTAAAGGCGAAATAATCGGTGCTTTCTGTCTTTCCGAACCAGAAGCAGGTAGTGATGCCACTTCGCAGCGCACAACAGCAGAAGACAAAGGCGATCATTATTTATTAAATGGAACAAAAAACTGGATTACGAACGGAAAAACAGCTTCTGTTTATTTAGTAATGGCTCAAACTGACGTTGATAAAAAACACAAAGGAATCAACTGTGTAATTGTTGAGCGTGGAATGGACGGTTTTGTAGTCGGCAAAAAAGAAGACAAAATGGGTATTCGTGGTTCGGATACACATTCTTTGATGTTTACAGACGTAAAAATCCCTAAAGAAAATCGTTTGGGAACAGACGGACAAGGTTTTACTATTGCAATGGCTACTTTGAATGGTGGACGTATCGGAATTGCTGCACAAGCTGTTGGTATTGCTGGTGGTGCTTTAGAATTGGCTTTGAAATACTCAAAAGAGCGTAAAACATTTGGTAAAGAAATCCACAAACACCAAGCAATCGCTTTTAAATTGGCTGATATGGCTACAAAAGTAGAGGCTGCTCGTTTGCTTTGTTTGAAGGCTGCACAAATTAAGGATGCAGGTGGAGATTATTCTCTTTCGGGGGCAATGGCAAAATTGTATGCTTCAAAAATTGCTATGGAGGTAGCCTCTGATGCAATTCAGATTCACGGTGGATATGGTTATGTAAAAGAGTTTCATGTAGAAAGAATGCTTCGTGATGCAAAAATTACAGAAATCTATGAAGGAACTTCTGAAATTCAGAAAATTGTAATTTCAAGATCTATTTTGAAAGACTAATTCCTGTAGCTTACGCTTTAGCGTGAGAAGTATTTCAAAAAACACTTTATTTTGTCAAAAAATGATAAAATAAAGTGTTTTTTTTGTTTCTTGTAAAATGTAGCTTACGCTTTAGCGTGAGAAAATGTACCGAATGCTTTAGCTTTCGCATAAAAAAATAGCTTACCCTAATTATGAAACTCTTTAAAAAAATAATGCTCATTTCATTTTTTCTATTTTTAGGAATGCTAGGAAGTATAATTTTAGCTGATTATCTGATTGTTTCTAAAGCAGAAGATAGCGTTTTTGAAAACACAAAAGATATTCCTAAAAATAAAGTGGGATTACTTTTGGGAACAAGAAAAATTCTTCCAAATGGCTATCAAAATCGTTATTTTAAGTATAGAATTGAAGCTGCTGTCAAACTTTACAGAGCTGGAAAAATCAAATATATACTTGTAAGTGGAGATAATAGTAGAAAAGACTATAATGAAACAGAAGACATGAAAAATGATTTGATTGCTAAAGGAATTCCAGAAAGTAAAATTTTTATGGACTTTGCAGGTTTCAGAACGCTAGATTCTGTGGTTAGGGCAAAAGAAGTTTTTGGACAAAGTTCGTTTACTGTCATTTCTCAAAAATTCCATAATGAAAGGGCTGTTTATTTGGGATATTTGGAAGGTATGGATGTAATTGCTTTCAATGCAAAAGATGTAAATAAAAATTATGGTCTAAAAACGAAGGTTAGAGAAAAATTAGCTCGTGTAAAAGTATTTGTAGATTATCTGACAGGAAAAGAACCTAAATATTTGGGCAAAAAGATTATTATTCCTTAAAAGCAAAATTATTTTTTGAGAAAATTCTAATTATTTCTAAACTATTTTGTCTTTTTTATATGATATATACCAAACGGTCGGTTTATTTATTTTAAATAGAAAATCAATGAACATACAAACAGCAGTAGAAAAAGTAAAACAAACCCAAAAATCAGTTTTTTGATGGATGAAATAGGTGCAGTAGTTACTTTTCTGTCTTTATTTGAAATAGGTTTTTTTAGTACAAGAATATTTCGGAATGCCTAAGAATATTCTCTATATTTTATCTAGTGAGTAATCATACAAAATTAATGCATCTTATTTTTTAATATAACAACTTGATAATCAATGTTTTATGTAATTATCAATTATCCATTTTAAATTAGCTTCGCTGCTTTGGCAGGTGTCCATTTACTTATAGTAGCATTTTATGCAATTTATTCTTTGTCGTGCTACTTTGTATTATTTGATAAACAGATTCATAAACTGGTAAAAGCTCTAAAAAATGGCAGTCTTTTTTGAAAGCTATCATTGTTGCAAATAGTTTGTACTGTGTGGTAATGCCTTACTGTACCCTACTATTTTTTAAAACCTCGTTAACGGCTGCATTTGAGCCTCAACGACGGTTGGTTTGGCTCTATTTTTCAACCGTCAGCGAGGTTTTACCGTCGTTGAGATTAAAAAATAAAAATAGTAGGGTACAGTAATTATTGCCTTTGTGATGCTTGATGAGAAAGATGAAAATGTTTTGACAGTAATTCGTGTGATGCCTTTTTCTATGTTTTTATTTCTAACATATCGTCTTTTGTTAGCTAGTTTTTGGGCATTTTATTTTGCATTTTTAGGACTGCTAGTATTGGATATCCAAAATTACTCTCTCTTAGAAAAAATTGCTTATAGTTTGCTTTGTTCTCAAACGGCTGTGGCAGCACTTCTTTTTGTTGTAACTTTTGCAACTAACAAAATTGAAGGAATTACACTTATAAAAGGAATTAATTTTTTTGTTGTTCTTCCTGCATTAGTCTTTTTTATTGATTCTTCTTGGAAACATATTTTTAGTGTTTTTCCTTTTTATTGGACATATAAAGCGATGCAAGAACCTAATTTCTTATGGATTTTGATTTCTATTGTGAGCCATTTGATAGTTTTCTTGATTGGCTATTATGTGTTTTCTAAAAAAATGGAATAAAAAATGGACAGACACCTAACCTATGTGCCTGTCCGTAACAAACACAGGAATCGAACCTGCGCCCCTCGGACTGGAAATTCCGATGCTCTACCGACTGAGCTAATTCGTCATTTTGTGGTGATTTTAACTACCACCCATAATTATAATTCGTTGAAATTACCTACTTACGTCCAATGACTCTTGCTCTGCCACTGAGCTACGTTCGCATGTTGATTGTTGTTTTGTGCGAACGAGGAGATTCGAACTCCTGCACTAAGCCATAAAATATCAGTAAATCAGAAACTATAAAAATGTTTTAAAACTTACACTATGAACAAGACGCTTAAACTAAAGAGCAAACAAATTAAGCTGCGCCAACGAATGTGTGGCTAGAGCTGTCTGCTTTTTGATACTAAAGCTAAATCTTAGGCTGTGTTCATTTCTTATTTGCTTCCTAAAGTTGTACTACAATTTAGGATAAGCAATTTATTTTCTATGAAAATAATAATGTCATTTATACAACTTACAACCCCTCTATTATCTAAAAAGTTCATTTTCTTATTTTATTGCTTAAAATAATCTTCATCTTGTTTTTGTATCTCAAGAATTGCTTTTCTAAGTGCTTTAAAAGCTCTTATTTTTTCGACAGCTACTGCATTTGCAGAATTATAACCTTGTTCTTTAGCGATTTCTGAGTTAGATTTTTCTTCGATTACACCTTCCACAATGAGTGCGTGGTGTCTTAGTGAAAGAGTTGGAAGAGCTTTTGTAAGATGTTGCATTTCTAATTCCTTAAAAAAACTTTCATCATCATCTCCATCAAAAAAATCACTAAAATTATTTTCTACAAATGAATGCAGCGAGTAATAATTTTGCTCATCTCTGGCCTCTTTAAATGCCATTTTTTTACCTATTCCAAAAATCATAGTTTTGACAGAAGAGGTCATTTGAAGAAGTGTAATTTGTTTGGCTTCAATTTTTTCATACATCAGAATACAAGCATCATGAAAGATAGTTTGTGTGTGATGCTCGCTAAGAAGATTATTTTTGTCGTGTTTTTTGCAAGTATAATAAAACGACTTAGAATAGTCAAGAAGAAAGTCTAGCACAAGTTTGTGATTTCCTTGTTCTATACAAGTGAAAATTTCTTGATTGGTCATGGTTAGGGAAGTAATTAAGGGAAATTAGGGAATTTCGTAAGGGAAAAAGTATAAGTAGTTTAGCAGATAAAATATATTTTTTAGTAAAGTAACGAATTTGAATATTTAACGATGCACTCAAATAATAAGAGAGAAGGCATAAATATTCACTTTTTCCATAAAATTGAATAAAGTGAGGTATGGGTGTCTATTAAAATCTTTAAAAAGTTTAATAATAAACAACTATTTTTTTAGTCTTAATCTCTCCTTTTGATATAAATATTATTTATACAAGATTTTTTTAAACAAAATACAAAATATAGCTTAACTTTATTTTTAGTTATACCGTGTAAGTTTAAACAATATTTTACAAAAAATAAAAAAACAGATACCTCAATTTTTTATTGAACTATCTGTTTTAGAGTGTTTTATATGATTTTATTCATTTTACCAAAGACGTTGAATCAAATCTTCTACCGTAATATTTTCGGCTTCTGCTTTAAAATTTCTCACAATTCTGTGTCTTAAAACAGCTATCGCAATCGCTTTCACGTCTTCAATATCAGGTGAGTATTTTCCATTCAGAAGCGCATGACATTTTGCACCCAAAACCAAATATTGAGAAGCACGAGGCCCTGCTCCCCACTCCAAATAATTATCTGTATCAGAAGTCGAACGCTCTGTTCTTGGGCGAGTTTTATGAACCAAATTTACGGCATATTCAATCACATTTTGAGCCACAGGCGCACGACGAATAAGCTGCTGAAATTCAATAATTTGTTCTGCTGAAATAATTTTATTTAATGTTGCCTTTTCGTTTGTTGTGGTACTTGTTACAACTTTTACCTCTTCTTCAAAAGACGGATAACCCAAATAAACACTACACATAAAACGGTCTAGTTGTGCTTCTGGAAGTGGATATGTTCCCTCTTGTTCGATAGGGTTTTGAGTAGCTAGTACAAAAAATGGACATGGCAAATTGTGTTTGACACCTGCAATCGTAACAGCGTATTCTTGCATAGACTCCAAAAGTGCTGCCTGTGTTTTGGGAGGAGTACGGTTTATCTCATCTGCCAAAACGATATTCGAAAAAATTGCTCCCTTCACAAACTTCAAGTTTCGGTCTTTATCAAGCGTTTCTGCGCCCACAATATCGGAAGGCATAAGGTCAGGCGTAAACTGAATACGACTAAAATCTAAATCCAAAACCTGTGATAAAGTGCTGATTAATAAGGTTTTGGCAAGTCCTGGAACACCAATCAAAAGACAATGACCTTGCGAAAAAATGCTTGTCAGAAGTAACTCTACGGTTTGCTGCTGTCCGACAATTACTTTTGCAATTTCTTTTTTTAGGTCTTGATAATGGTTGGCTAATGCGTCGGCTGCTTCTTTGTCGGAATTGTATAAAGACATTTTATTGAATTGTGAATGATAGAATTTCGAAACCCTAAGGGTTTTCAAAAACCCTTAGGGTTTAAAATTACGAACTTACCACTAAAAATACGTTTCTGCAATCATAAAGTTTATAAAATCTTTTAAAATTTAATGTAAAATATGAGAAAATTTCAACTTACATACTTTATGAGATAGTGTCTTTCCCTACTGTAACCTACTATTTTTATTAAACACAGAGTTGCAGAGAACGCAGAGAATGAATTGTAAAGTCAGCGAAGCTAAAATACATTTTTTAAGAATAAATTGTCTTGAAATTAAATTATTCAAATCGTATTTTGTATTATCTGTATTTTTAAATCCTGTTAATCCTACAACCGAAGCTCGGCGAAGCTAAATCCTTAACTAATCATACACTACAAAAAATAGTAGGGTACAGTAAATCTTTCTCTCTAATACCAAAACAATCATCAACAATCTCAAAATAAGTTGCAATCTTAACCAACAATCATGTAATTTGCATAGAAGAACAAAATATTCCCTTTATTAAGCATGAAAAGAATAAAAATCAATAGATTTTCAAAAACTATCCTTTTTGGAGTGTTTTTGCTATGCAATTTTATTTTTTCTAATTTATCTACTGCACAACCTTTCACAAAAAATATAAATACCGACCGTTTATTAGTCTTGGATTCATTGAAAGAAAAATACGAATTAGATAAATATTTTGATGTTTTTAAGGATAGAGATAATAGTTATACGTTTAAGGCTCTGAATCCTTATACTTTTTCGCCCTATCAATTACATGATATTTCAGAAGATGTGGCTACCTACTGGCTGCGTTTGAGCATCAAAAATCCTCATTTTTCTACTCACAAACTGCTTGTTCCGACTGGTTTTATAGATTCGGTAACGCTTTTTATAGAAGAAGCAGAAGGTCTTTTTTCTAAACAGTTGGGAGGGTCTTTGCTTCCTCGTTCGGAGCGAGGCATTAAAAGAGGTGGTATTTCGGTTTCTGTTTTGGAGATTCCTGCACAGACTACAAAAACGTTTTTTTTTCGTTTGCATAGCAGTACCAAATTATCAGCACAAGATACTCGCTACTCTTTGCGTCGTTGGTTTACAGCTTATACATCAGATGGTTATGAAGCCGAATTTTTGACAGCACGTAGTTTTCATAACTTTTTTTATGGTGCTATTTGGGTAATGCTTATTTATAATTTACTCGTTTTTATTGCGCTCAGAGATAGACAGTATATTTTTTATGTCCTTTATAATTTTCTGATTTTTACCTATATTTTTAGTAATATTGGACAACTTGGCGAACTTTTTTTGATGGAATATCCTCGCCTTGATGTTGGAATACGACTTTTTAGTGGGATTTTGTCTGTTTTTGCGCTGCTTATGTTTGCTAAAGACCATCTCAAAACTATTATTTTTGCTCCTCGTTGGCATCGTTTTATTCAGATTTTAGTCTATGTAACCTTAGGAATTACACTTCTTTATTTCTTGCGTTTTTGGCATTTAGGAAGAGTTCTGACAACGATTATTTTACCTCTTTCATTGATTGCATTACTTTTTGCAGGTATTAAAAGCTATTATGAAGGACACAAAAACGTCAAGTATTTTCTATTTGGAAATTCTTTTTTTGTAATTGCAATTAGCATTTATTCTTTAGAATTATTACTCATTATTGAAGCCACTAGGTATTTGGAAACCATTGTTTTGGCAAGTATTACACTTCAAATGGCTCTTTTTTCGTATGGATTAGCTGCTACTTTTAATCAAACTAGAAAGCAACTTATTCATAACAAACTCCAACAGGAAAGAGAAAAACAAGCTCTCATTGAAGCAAAAAATAAAGAATTAGAAGAAAAAGTAATTCAAAGAACCAATGATTTGACAGAAAAAACAATCTTATTAGAAGAAACTCAAATAGAAATTTTGAGCCAAAGCGAACAAATTCAGTTACAATCTGATGAAATTTCGCATCAACATAAACAGATGACAGATTCGATTCGGTATGCCGAAAAAATTCAACAAGCCATTTTACCTTCTCAAGAAACACTACACCAAACCTTCGAAAAGCATTTTGTTATTTTTCGTCCTAAAGATATTGTAAGTGGCGATTTTTATTGGACAGCAACTATCCAAACGGCTGCTCCTTCCATTATTCCTCGTCGTTCGCCTATCGAAATTCAGAGGGGAGATGTTACAAAAAAAATTATTGCGGCCGTAGATTGTACAGGACATGGCGTTCCGGGGGCATTTATGTCTGTAATTGGAATTATTTTACTCAATGAAATCGTACACCTAAAAAACACGTATGACTCAGATAAAATATTAGAATCATTACATCAAAAAATAAAAAAAGCATTGCGCCAAGACGAAAAAGCAAATGCTGATGGAATGGATGTCGCTCTCTGTATTGTAGAAGAAACAAACGAAACAGAAAGAAATGTGTATTTTACAGGTGCAAAACGTCCTTTATATTATGCTGAAAATAAAGCAGAAGGAACAGATAAAGAAATCAAATTACAAACTCTATCAGGAACACGAAAATCTATCGGAGGAATAAAAAAGAAAGAAAAACCTTTTGTTTGTGAAAAAATAAAACTACAAAAAGGCGCAAAAATCTATCTCACAAGTGATGGATTGATAGACCAACCCAATGCAGAAGGAAAAAAAATAGGTTCAGTAAAATTTGAAGAAACACTACAAGAAATTCTTCATTTACCAATGGAAGAGCAGTATGTTGAGCTTATGCAAATGCTTGATTCGCACCAACAGGACACACCACAACGAGATGATATTACTGTAATTGGAATTGAAATCTAGGAAATAGTTATAAGTGGTTGAGTAAAGTTAAATACAAATCACAAATGAATTAGCGAGTGATTTATATGATTACTATGATAATTACAGGATAATACAATGAGAATTAAATTAGTATAAAAAAGTAATATTTATCTTTTGTCTTTGCATTTATTTTGTATTTAATCTTAAAGATCATATAAATCCCTTGCTAATCAGTTACATATAAATTTACTTGCCAAATTCCTTTTCTTGCGCCAAAATCTTCAAAAGATACGAACCATAACCACTTTTTACCAATGGTTTGGCAAGTTCTTCTAACTTTTCAGCAGAAATAAATCCTTCTTTATAAGCAATTTCTTCGATACAACCAATTTTTAAATCTTGTCTTGCTTCAATGACTTCGACAAACTGTCCTGCTTGCATCAAGGAATGAAAAGTTCCTGTATCTAGCCAAGCCGTTCCTCTGTCCATTATCTCAACAGAGAGTTTGCCTTTTTCTAAATAATACTTGTTGATGTCCGTAATTTCGTATTCTCCTCGTGCAGAAGGTTTTAATGTTTTGGCAATTTCTATGACCTCATTATCATAAAAATAAAGCCCTGGTACTGCAAAATTTGATTTTGGCTTTAAAGGTTTTTCTTCAATAGAAATCGCTTTTTTATCTTTGTCAAACTCTACTACTCCATAGCGTTTTGGGTCGGCTACGTGATAGGCAAAAACAATTCCTCCAGTTGGTTTTTGGCTCTTTTTGAGTGTTTCTTGTAAGCCTGTACCATAGAAAATATTATCTCCCAAAATAAGCGCAACGCTATCATCGCCAATAAACTCTTCTCCAATCACAAATGCCTGTGCTAGTCCGTTTGGTACTTCTTGAATGGCATATTCGAAGTTACAACCAAACTGCGAACCATCTGCCAAAAGATTGACAAAATTTGGATTGTCATGAGGAGTTGTGATTATCAAAATATCCTTAATTCCTGCTTGCATCAAAACCGAAAGAGGATAATAAATCATCGGCTTGTCATAGACAGGTAAAAGTTGTTTACTCATTACAAGTGTCAGAGGGTGCAAACGAGTTCCAGAGCCTCCAGCTAAAATAATTCCTTTCATTTTCAGTAATCAGTAATCAGTAATCAGTTACCAGTTAATTTCAATTCATTGCATTTCTGCGAAAGGAATTTTAATTTAGATAAAGTTACTGTTTATGTTTTAAAAAATATTTCCTTAGTATTTACATTTATTCAATAAATAATTAGCAATAATTAGCAATAGACATAACCAAAATCAAAGTTTATTTATACAATACTATTTGCATTTAACTGATTACTGCTAACTATTTACTGGTAACTGTAAAGATTTACTCTATAATTGTAAAGGCTCTATCCCAACGCATACGACTAAAGAACCCACCTTTTTCATAGTCTGGATCAATAGACATAAATACCATTGTTGCTTTTCCTACAATATGGTCTTCAGGAACAAACCCCCAAAAACGAGAATCAGCAGATGAATGACGATTATCACCCATCATAAAATAATAATTTTGCTTAAATGTATATTCAGAAAGCTGATTTCCACCCATTTTGAGTGTTCCATTAGAGATTTCTACATTATCATTTCCTTCATAATCTTTAATGTATTTTCCATAAAGAGCCAAATTTTTAGGCGTTACAAGCATTTTCCAACCTTCATTTGGAACTTTCAAAGTTCCAAAGTTATCTAATTTCCAATCAAATTCAGAATCATTTACTCCTGCTTTTGCCATATCCCAATTAAGATAATTTCTACTAGAAGGGAATAAATTATCTTGAGCATCTACACTTACAATCACGTCTAAAAATAATTTGGGATAATCCTTTAATTTATCTACTTCTTCTTGACTCAAATCCATAATATAAACATATACATCTTGTTCTTTGTATTTCTCTACGCCTTCAAAAGTAGTACTACCGTTTTCAATAAGCATATTCATAGTACCTCTCAAATCTTGATATTTATCATAATTATAAGGAGTAGGTTGTACGGCTCCAGTTTGATTATCTATAGGAATTCCGAGCTTATAAAATGTATCTTTTTCTAAAAGCTCTGAAGTAATAACCATGTATTTGTGCTGCGATTGCTGTGGAAATTCCATTGCATTTCCATTTACATAAACTACTCGGTCTTTAATTTCGAATTCATCGCCTGCAATAGCTACACAACGTTTGATATAGTTAGTACGAAGGTCGCTTGGGTGTTGCTCTTCGGCTGGATAATTAAAAACAATTACATCATTTCTTTCAATATCCGAAAATCCAGGTAAACGAAATTGAGGTAACTGAATCCAATCTAAATATGATTTTGTAGAGTCTGTTCCCCAAATAGTTTGGTGTGTAAGAGGAATTTGAAGAGGCGTTTTGGTCGTTCTTGCTCCGTAATGAATCTTACTTACAAACAAAAAATCACCTACTAAAAGTGAGTTTTCCATCGAAGAGGTCGGAATTTGAAACGGCTCAAACAAAAGCCAACGAATCAAACTTGCTGCAATGACGGCAAAAAGAATGGAATCAAACCATTCTCTGGCTACACTTTTTTTCTTTTTAGGAGTTTTATCTTTATTTTCTTCTTCTACTTGCTTTTTTTTGAAAAATGCCATAATCTATTTATTAATTGTAATAATTTGTGTCTTTGTTAGTTTTGAACAGATTGGAAGTTCTGTGATATATTTTTCTAAAAACGAAACTTTGAAAGGATTAGATACATATAAGTAGTTAAGAAAGAGTAATTATTACATTAATTTTTCTGAATAAACTGCTCATGTTATTCAGTTTTTAATAAATCAGTCATTCCAAAAATACCTTTTTTACCTTTCAAAAATTCGGCTGCCAAAACAGCTCCTTTTGCAAACCCTTCTCTTGAATGTGCTTTATGAGTAAGCGAAATATCATCTACACTTGAAGAATAAGTAGTAGTATGTGTTCCTTTTACATCTTCTTCTCGTAATGCAAAAATAGGAATAGTAGTTGGATTTATAGAATTTTTAGCCGTATTATTTTCTGCTAATTGCCATTCTTGTTTTGAATCGTAATTTTCCAAAATCGTTTCTGCTAATGTAATAGCTGTTCCACTTGGCGCATCTTTCTTTTCTTTGTGATGAATTTCTGTAATTTCTACATCGTAAGAAGAATAATTTTGCATCAATTTGGCTGCATATTTATTTATTTCTAAAAAAATATTCAATCCAACACTAAAATTAGAAGCCCAAAAGAAAGCTAAGTTTTGATTTTGTTTGTTTTTGGTAGCAATTAACTTTTCAATTTCTTTTTTCTTTTCATTCCAACCTGTCGAACCACAAACGACCGAAACGCCTTTTTCTAAGCAAAATTTGACATTCTCAAAGGCACTTTCAGGCGAAGTAAATTCAATGAGAACATCTGTATTTTCAGTATTCAATTTTTGTAATTCTTCTTTATTTTCTTTAGAGATTCGGAAAGAAATAGTATGCCCTTTTTGAAGCGCAATTTTTTCAATTTCCTTTCCCATTTTTCCGTAGCCTACTAATGCAATCTTCATTTTTTCAGTTAGCAATTATCAGTTACCAGTAATCAGTTAATTTCAAATAACTAATTCGTGATAACTTTGAGTTTGTAAATTTTATTTTTTATAATTTTTGGCTCTTATCTGATATTGGACTGATAATAAGCAAGTTTTGTACTTACCAAATTTTATTCTGTAAAAGTGTTATTTTTTCCATAGCTCAGGGTTTGCAAACCCTACTGTTTACCCATATCTAAAATAATTTTTTTTTAAAGTAAAATAGTCAAAATATTGAAATTGAGTAGGGAAAAGGCATGCCTTTTCCTAAACATATTGTGTATTTAGATAAAACATAAAATGCAAATACAGGAAAAGACATGTCTTTTCCCTACAAATACAGCATTTTTATTCAAAATTCACTATTTTTTGTTTTACAAAAAACATGTGGGTAAACAAAACAGTAGGGTTTGCAAACCCTAAGCTATGGAAAAAACGAACTAATATTTTGCTAATAAATGAATTAATTAGGGTAAACGCACGAAAAAAAAATTGTACTCGTTTAAAGCAAATCAAGCTAGTTTTTAACTTTGTAAATTGAATTTACTCTGATAATTAAAGTCTGTTTAAACACACTAAAAGCAGTATAAAAAGTTTCGTGCGTTTACCCTATGAATTAATCAAGTTTTTATTACTATCAGTCCAAAACCTATTAAGAGCCTAATTTTTTATTCCCTAATTTCTCGCCTCTCGTCCCTATTCCCTCGCCCCCATTTCCCATTTCCCAATTCCTATATTCCCTAAAAAGTCATTACTAAAGAAACTCCACCTAACGTATTTCCATTTGTTCCTACACTTTCCATTTGAGGTTTGAACTTAAAAGAAATATCATCATCAATATCAAAATTATTGAAATGCGCTGTTGTGGTAGCCTCTCCAATATTCAATAAATAAAAAAGACCTGTGATAATCATATAAAAATCTCTATCTCTACGATAACTATCACGCTGACGTTGTACTTGGTCTGCCGAGCGAGTTTCGAAAGAAGGGTCTGGTTTTGTAGCTGGATTTTCATCTTTTAGGTACAAATAATTCTCTCTGTAAATACGATAATTTGCATGATTGTTAATAGAAAGATACGCAGGAACAGCAAGTAAAGCATAAATAGCAGGTACTTTTATAGCCCACGCTTTTTTGTTGTAATATTGCCCAGCTCCTGGTAGCACAGCCGAAAGCAGAGCAGCACGAGCAGGAGGACGAAGTTTGAATTTGGGTTCTAATTCTACATCTAGTTTTTTGGCTATTTTGGTAGAATCTTTTACAGTTTCTTTGATGATTATTTGTGAAACAGAATCAACTTTTTGAATAGTTAAAGAATCTATTTTTGTATCTTGTCCGAAGCTAGAACCACTTATAAATAAACAAAAGACACAGAAAAAAACTGGTACTATTATTTTTTGATTAATTGGTGATAAAGAAAATAGCCTATTCATTACAGGTAGAATTATGAATTAGTATTGAAAATTAATTTACAAAATAACGAAAAATAACCCACTTTGAATTTATTAAAAAATCGCTTTTAGATAAAATTGTGAATGCTTTAACATAAAATAAAATAAAACAGACTATTTTCCTTCATGTTCTCTCGGTTTTTGAGGCAAAGTCGGTGCAGCTTGTCCTTCAGAAGGTTCTAATTCTTTCATTTCGTTTTCTAGTTTTTCTTGTGCTTCAGCAGAAAGTAAAAGTTTGTTCAAATCAGGTTGTCCTGCATCTATCCAACAGGTAAGCCAAAAATCGCCTACTGTTTTGATAGATTGCTTCATTCTTCGTTCTACTTGTCCGTTTAGTATATCGTGGTAGGCTTTTGAGAAAGGTCTTGAATAGAGTTTTTGAGTGGTTTTGCCACGAGTTTCATAACTCCATTTTTGGTCGTCGCCCATTTGCTGAGTGAGTTGTTTTTCAAAACGAAGAACAGAATCTAACGCAATATGCGAACCGATGATAGCCTCCCAAGCTCTTTCTTGTGTATTTTCGATATATTCTGCTTTTCCGACAAAAAAATCATATTGTAAAGCATAGAGTTCTGGCAAACGAGATTCCCAAAAACCATGAATTCCATACTGTCCAGTAAGTTGTCCATTATAATTTTCGGTGCTATGAAGTGGAACGTGCGAATCTCCAATGTAGTGTCCCAAATCTGCCGAAATGCGAATAATTGCTTCTGCATCTCCTCGTTCCATGGCATTTGTGAGTTTCCAACGAAACTGTTCTACTGCCCAAGGAACAATTCCATACGCCATCAATGTATCTTCTGAATATTTTGCAACAGCATCTTTCCAACGATGAGGAATTTTGAGCCAAGCACTATCTCCATAAATATCCATATCCAAATAATGACGAGGAGCTTCTCCCTCAACAGCATACCTACGACGGTCTGGATTGACAGCATTTTCGGTAATGTATTGAATATGAGCCTTATAAAACCCAAACATTTCGGGTGGAAGTGTATAAACTGCCATTCTATTAATAATACGATGACCATAAAATCCCCACGAATAGGCATTGCTTATGCAAAAAACAGAAAGAATGAGAGAGAAAATAAGAGAGGAGAATATTTTTTTCATTTTTGCTAAAAATATAAATCAATGATTTTAAATAGTTTATCAAAAATACAGATTTCTTATCAAAATAGAGAAAAATGATACTTGAAATTATGAGATTACAATTAGAAGAATGTGATTTTGGTATCATCAGTTGCAAAACAATATCATTATTTCGATAAATACACTTGCTTTTTTTAAATGATTTCACTTTCTTACAATGTGAATTACAACTTAACTATAATTCAAAATAATTTTTAACACATGACTAAAAAGGTAGCAATTTTAGGAGGTGGTGTTGCTGGAATGAGTGCAGCGCACGAACTTATTGAACGAGGTTTTGAAGTAGAAGTCTATGAAAAACAACCTCATTATGTAGGTGGAAAGGCTCGTAGTGTGGATTATTTTGGAGAAGCACAAGACCCTTATCTAAAACCTCTTCCTGGCGAACATGGTTTCCGTTTTTTTCCTGGATTTTATCGTCATATTGTTGATACTATGCAAAGAACGCCTTTCATAGATTCAGATGGAAGTAAAAAAACGTGTTTTGATAATTTAGTTTTTTCAGAAACGGCTATGATGGCTAGTTTTGATAAACCTCCTTTGGTTACCCTTGTCAATTTTCCAAAATCTCTTAAAGATTTGAAAATAATTCTGAGCGATTTTGTAGAAGCTCCACAAGTTACAGGACTTACCCATGAAGATGCTGAATTTTTTGCTCAAAAATTATGGACACTGGCTACAAGTTCTTATCAAAGACGAAAAAGTGAGTATGAACGCATTTCTTGGTGGGAATATACAGATGCTGATAATAAAAGTGAAGCCTACCAAACTTATTTTGTAGGGGGGCTTACACGCACTTTGGTAGCTGCTAAAGCCAAAGAGGTAAGTACAAAAACAGGTGGAGATATTTTGTTACAACTTTTATTTTTAATGGGAAGCCCAAAGACACATGCTGATAGAGTTTTGAATAAACCCACTAATGAAGCGTGGCTTTATCCTTGGAGAGATTATTTATTAGAAAAAGGAGTAACTTATTTTCATCATCATGAAGTAACTCATATTTCGTGTGTAAATGGAAAAATAAGCTCGGCTACTGTAAAAGACAAAGAAGGAAATGAAAAACAGGTTTTAGCAGATTATTTTATTTCTTGTGTGCCTGTCGAACGAATGAACGAGCTTCTGACAAAAGAAATACTAGATGCAGACCCTGTTTTAAAAGGTATTCAAAACCTTACAAATGATGTTTCTTGGATGACAGGAATTCAATTTTATTTAAATAAGGACGTAAAACTTAATAAAGGACATACTATTTATACAGATTCACCTTGGGCATTGACTTCTATTTCGCAACTTCAATTTTGGACAAATTATACTATTGAAGATAGAGGAAATGGAAAAATAAGAGGTGTTTTTTCAGTAGATATTTCAGATTGGTTTACAGAAGGACTGAATGGCAAACAAGCAAGTCAATGTACTTCTAAAGATGAAGTAAAAGATGAAGTTTGGGCAGAACTCAAACGCAGTCTTAATGTAGATGGACAAGTAGTTTTGACCGATGATATGCTTGAAGATTATTATCTTGATAGAGATATTGGTTTTCAGAAAAATATGGCAACAACAAATGAAGAACCTTTGCTTGTAAATAAAATAAATACGTGGACATTTCGCCCAAATGCTTATACTAATATTCCTAATTTTTTCTTAGCTTCGGATTATGTAAGGACAAATACAGACCTTGCAACGATGGAAGGAGCAAATGAGGCTGCACGAAGAGCTGTCAATGCCATTCTAAATTATGAAAATTATTCTGGTAAGTATTGTGAAATTTGGGATTTACATGAGCCAGATATTTTACACGTTTATCGTTGGTATGACCTTACTCGTTTTCGAAAAGGACTTCCTTGGAAAGTAGGAAAAGATGGAAAACTACCTTTTCCATACAATATTATAAATTGGTGTAACATAGCTTGGGTAAGTTTTAAAGATATTTTGGGAATTCTATAAATAAATAATTAATTTTATGTATGAATGAGTGGTTTAACCTTGTCGATTATACTATATCTGAGCAAATTATTTTTGCCTTGGGTTGTGCTTTATGGTTTGTCGTATATGCAGTTACTATATACAGTTTATATAAAAATAAATTTTGTGAAATTCCTGCTTGGGTGGTATGTGCAAATATATCTTGGGAATTTTTAAAAAGTTTCATATTCCTTACAGATATGGGTAAATTTTATAATATTGCCTATGCTGGTTGGTTTTTTCTAGACCTTTATATTTTATATGGAGCTTACAGATATGGAGATAAGCTAGTTTTTACTCCAGCAATCAAAAAATATTTTAAGTTGATTTTATCATTTAATTTTATTAGTTGGTTTGCTATTATCTACTTTATGATGTATTTAAAATATGATGATGTCGTAGGTGCATTATCAGCTTTTGTAATTAATATCGTAATATCAGTATTATATAACTATGTCATTTTAAATGTTGATATTAAGTATCTAAATAATTTTTCTTACACAGTAGCTTGGACAAAAATGTTTGGAACTGCATTCGTTGGTATTTTTGCAGCTATACATTGGCAAGGAAATTATCTTTTAGTTTCACTAGGAGTTATTATTTTTATTCTTGATTTATGCTATACTTTATTACTATATAAGAAACGAAGAAAAAATAAATAATGAAAAATGAAATTACTAAATAAAATACACCAATTATATATAAACCCTTGTTACCTAAATAGTAAAGTTGATAAAACTAGATCAACTCTAGTTTTAAATAGTTATTTAGTTGTTGTATTATTTGCTTTTTCCTATACATTGATTAGTTTAATTATTGAGTTTGATGCTGGATTTTATATTACTCTTGTATTAGGTTTTGCTTATTTAGTAGCTCCATTTATTTTGAGAGTACCAAATAAAATAGGTTTGTTAGCTCATTTTTTTATGATAACATCCTCTATAGCTACATTTATACTCATTTATTACTCTGGAGGATTATTTTCTGCTATAACTCCATGGTTGGCTATTACTCCTGTGATGGCTTTGTTATTATTAGATAAAAAGTCTGCTTGGTTCTGGACAGTAATCATGATTTTAGTTGTATATGCTTTTGCAATTCCTCAATATCAAGGTCATCAATTCGATATTACCTTTAATAAGGAATGGGTAATACCTTTTGATGCTATGGCTCTTTCTGGTTTTGTATTGGTAATATTCTTATGCAATTTAATTTTTGAAACTGGAAAAAATGAAGCCATGAGAATAGTAGAAGAAAAAAATCTACAACTTACAGAACAACAAGATGAAATTTCAGCTAGCAATGAAGAATTATTTCAACAAAAAGAAGAATTAGCTACTATTTTAGATGTAGTCCGAGAGAAAAATAAATTTATAGAAAAACAAAACGACGAAGTAAAAGCAAGTATTTTATACGCTAGTCGTATTCAAAATGCACTTTTACCCATCGATAAAAAAATTAAAAGTTATTTCAATGATGAGTTTTTCATACTTAATAAACCTCGTGATATTGTTTCTGGAGATTTTTATTGGTTTGAAAAATTAGAAGATTGTGCTATTATTGTAACAGCCGACTGTACTGGACATGGAGTACCAGGGGCATTTATGTCTATGTTGGGTGTTACAGGACTCAACTCTATTGTTTTTCAAGAAGGTGTTTTTAGAGCTGACAAAATACTCAATCATTTACACGATTATATCTATAAATCATTACAACAAGATCAAGGTAAAAGTTCGGACGGAATGGACGTAAGTGTTTTGGTTATCTATGATTCTATTCCGATTGCTGAATTTGCAGGAGCTATGAGTTCTATTTACTGCATTCAAAATAATGAACTCAAGGAAATAGAAGCTGATAAAAAACCGATAGGTAGTAATCATTATGGAAAAGATAGACAATATACTAAACAAGTTATTGATATTTCAAAACCAACGGTATTTTACACAGGTTCAGATGGCTATCAAGATCAATTTGGAGGAAAAGCAGGACGAAAGTTTATGAAGAAAAATCTTAAAAAATTAGCTTTAGAACACTATTCTCAACCTTTCTCAAAACAAAAAGAAACATTTAGCTCTACCCTTGAAAATTGGATAAAAGAAGGAAATGAGCATCAAATTGATGATATTCTATTGATGGGATTTAAGGTCGATAGAAGCCCTAAAAACTTGAAAGATTAGATAATTAGATTTTCAAATATCTTGTAAAACACTTGTATAGCAAGTGTTTTTTTTATGCCCTAACACGAGGATCAAGCAGCGCATAAAGCAAATCAACAACAAGCGTAATACATACAAAAATCACTGCGACAACGAGTGTTGCCCCCATCACAACAGGAAGGTCAAGTTTTTGTACGGCATCAATAGTCAGCCAACCTAACCCTTTCCAACTAAATACATATTCTACAAAAAAAGCACCTGCAATAAGTGTCGCAAGCCAGTTTGAAATAGCTGTTACGACAGGATTGATAGCATTTTTGAGTGTATGTTTGAAAATAACCATGTACTGAGGAAGTCCTTTTGCTTGTGCCGTTCTGACATAATCCTTTGAGAGTTCTTCTATCATCGAAGAGCGTGTCAGTTGAGTAATAATGGCTAAAGGACGCAAACCAAGGGTAAGCGCAGGTAAAATAATATTTTTGAGAGCCAACTCTTTTCCTGTAAAAACATCTATAATCCAAAGCGAACCTGTCATATCAAGTCCTGTATATTCACTCAAATAATAACCAAAAATAAGAGCTATAAAAATAGCTGCTACAAAAGAGGGCGTAGAAATACCCAAAACAGAAATAGAAACCAAAGCATGGTCTAAAAAAGAATTCTGTCTGAGCGCACAAATAATCCCAAAAATAATCCCAAAAAAAGTAGCAAAAATCATTGCAGCTACCGACAAAACAAGTGTTGCACTGACCCTTTCGAAGAGCATATCATCTACTCGGTTGTTGGTATAGTAGGATTTTCTTAAATACGATTTTTTAATTACGAAAGCATTATCAGAAATACTAAAGAGTTTGAAATACCCATATTTTAATTCATTTTTCTTGGTATCCTCATGGACAGATACAATAGATAAATCATTCAAATAATAAGCAAATTGAGTAGTCAAAGGCTTATCTAAACCCAAATCAGCTTTGATAGTAGCAATCGTTTCAGGGGTCGAACGAGGACCAGCAATCATTTTGGTAGGGTCACCAGGTAGTGCGTGAAATATAAAAAACACAACTACTGCCACTCCAAAAATGACTAGAAATCCATATCCCAGTTTTTTTAAAAAATATGCAATCATTTGAAAGATTTAATTACCTAATATTCACTTCGTAATTTTTAATTATTTTTATATTGTATTTGTTTTCAAAACAAACAAAGGCACTTCAGTATGAAAACTTATTTCTTTTGCTTGGCTTCTATGCCACAAACTCTCAAAGAAGTTGCGATGATGTGTAAGCATTACCAAAACACTTGTTTCATAATTTTCTAAATAACTGTCTATTCCTTCATCTAAGTCTTCATTTTCTTTGAATCTAAAATCCAACATCGAAACAGGAATATCTTTGAAAACCCTCTTTAAATGATAGAGCCTATCAATATCTTCAATGCGTTCTTTTTCGTTACTGATATGTAAATAATCTACTTTTGAATTTGGAAAATAACTAGCCAGTTCTAAAAGAATATCAATTACTTTTTCATCTTTTGCAGAAAAATCAGCAGCATAAACGATACGTTCCCATTTCGTAAAAATCGCATCACTAGGAACAGCTAAAACAGCAGGTGTTTTGTTAGAAGCAATAATATCTGCCGTTACACTTCCCAACAAAATTTCTTCTGCTCGTGTCATGCCGTGTGTTCCCATAACAACCAAAAAAGCATTATATTCTTTTGCTACTTTTTCGATAGAAGGAATTATTCCATTTTCACTCTCCAAAACAGGCGTGATTTTGAGTTTTCCACTACCATCTAAATAAGTCAATTCAGAA
The DNA here is from genome assembly GCA_002784125.1 of Flexibacter sp. CG_4_10_14_3_um_filter_32_15. Lineage (GTDB taxonomy): Bacteria > Bacteroidota > Bacteroidia > Cytophagales > Bernardetiaceae > Bernardetia. Next base: position 27,773 of record PFKD01000192.1, on the reverse strand, counting down.
AATTGATTAATATACTCATCTAATTTTGCTTTTCCTTTTTCTACCTCTTCCTTCAATAATCCTACATGAAGATGGTAATTAGTAGCAGAGGGCAAAGGCGCACAAGCCACATGAAGCAAAATAACCTCTGAGCCAATCACTTGAGCAAAATGTAAAGCATAATTTAGAGCAGCCTCTGACGGCTTAGAAAAATCTACTGGAACTAAAATTTTTTGCATACTAACACTTATCAAAATGGAAAAATAATCGACTAAACAAAAACGTCGTTTTGTTTTATAAGGCAATATACTTTTTTTGCAGCAAAAATCTAAATTTAAAATCCATTAAAACTTTGTTGATGAGAATTTTAGTGATTTTAGAAGATATTTTTTGTTAATTTTAGTTAGAATAGTTACTACGCTCATAAATATTTTTTTTATCAGTATTTTTTGTGTAAAATTTGAATGACCAAAAATCAGAAAATTATATTTCTAGCTTAATTTATCTCAAAATAGAATTTCATTTCTACAATTTCCCCTATGAAAAAAAATACTTTTTCTTTCGTTATTCTTGTCTTTTTTAGTGGCTTGTTTTTGTTCTCTTGCACAACTGCTGAAGCTCCTCCAAATTATAATTCAAACGATTCTGATAAAACCAAAACTGAAGTTCCTGCTCCTGAAACCGTTTTGCGTTCTTTTCATGATGATGCCTTGGTAGGTTCGCCTGCTTATGCTCAACTTCGTTATTTATGTAAAGATATTGGCGCACGCTTGAGTGGCTCAGAAAATGCTCAAAAAGCTGTCGAATATATGCAACGAGTTTTGGATTCGATGAATTTGGATAGCGTTTATTTACAGCCTGTTATGGTTCCTCACTGGGAAAGAGGCGAAAAAGAATTTTGTCAGATTATTAGTAATGACAAGAATAAAATTAATCAAAAAGTCCTTGATATTACGGCTTTAGGTGGTTCTGTTGGAACAGATGGAAGAATCAAATCTGAAATAATAGCCGTAAATTCTTTAGCTGATTTAGAAAATTTATCAAAAGAAGAAGCTAAAAAATATGAAGGCAAAATAATTTTTGTAACTCAACCTATGGAAGCAAAATTTATAAATACGGGTTCGGCGTATGGTGCTTGTTCTTCTGTGCGTGTTCGTGGTGCAAATTATGCTGCAAAAGTTGGCGCAAAAGCATTTTTATTGCGTTCTTTAACACTTGCAACTGACAACCACCCCCATACAGGCGTGATGGTTTACGAAGAAGATGGAAAAAAAATTCCTGCTGCTGCGCTTAGTACAATTTCGGCTAATTACTTAGAAAAATTGTTAGTTAAAGCTAAAAAAGAAAGTAAATCAGTAGAAATGGAATTGCAATTAAACTGCGAAACTTTGCCAGATGTTCTTTCTTATAATGTAGTTGGAGAATGGAGAGGAAGAGAAAAGCCAGAAGAAATAATCACAGTTGGAGGTCATTTGGATTCTTGGGATTTGGGAGAAGGAGCGCACGATGACGGAACAGGCTGTTTGCAATCGGTTGAAGTATTGAGATTAATTCAAAAGTTAGAAACCAAACCAAAAAGAACAATTCGTTGTGTCTTGTTTATGAATGAAGAAAATGGCGCAAGAGGAGCAAAAGAGTATGCACGAGTAGCAAAAGAAAAAGGCGAAAATCACATTGCAGCACTTGAATCAGATAGTGGAGGGTTTACGCCACGAGGTTTTAGAGTACAGGACTCTACTCGTCTTGAAATTATTCAAAAGTGGTTGCCTTTGTTTGAGCCGTATAATTTACACAAAATAGAATACGGTTATGGAGGAACAGACATTCGTCCTTTAGGAGAATCTGGAACACTTTTAATTGGTTTAGAGCCTGATTCGCAGCGTTATTTTGACCATCATCATGCCAAAACAGACATTTTTGAAGCTGTTCATGAAAGAGAATTTTTGTTAGGAGCTGCTGCCATGGCAAGTCTTACTTATATGATGGCTGAATATGGAATAGAGTAAATCTTAAAAATCAATTCTAGTACTCAAAAGGCTTACATAAAGCAAGAAAAATTAAAATTAACTTTATTTAACATAATGAATTTGAAAATATCCTTTTTTTTTTAGGTTTGCAATGTTAGAAAATTGTACAATACTAATTCCTATCCATCGTAAGATAATAGAAGAAGTTTATTGGGAGTAAGTAAAATTATTTATGAACTAAACCAACAAAATATTTATATTGTAAGATGTTTTGTTGGTTTTAATTTTTAATAACACAATGAAAAAGAATTTACTATTAGTTCTACTCTGTTTTTTGGTAATTCCTGCTTTTGCACAAGTTACAGAAGTAGAGTACAGTAGAGAAGGTTATAGATTTTCCATGACACATTATGACAAAGAAATTGTTTATTTTAATGATAGCCTTTCTGTTTCAAAGCCTATTGAAGGAAGAATACTTACCAGTACCACAGGTAGAAATATGAGAAGTTTTGATGATGAAATAGGACTTTATATTTACATCAATCACCCAAAAGAATTGATGTATGAGCGCAGTCGTGCGTTTAGAGATAGTCATTTCGTTATTGTCGATAGTCTTTTTACTCCTCTAAACTGGGAACTGATAGATTCTACAAAGCAGATAGGAAATTATACCTGTCAGTTGGCGACAACTGTTTGCTACGGTAGAAAATTTTATGCGTGGTACACCAGTGAAATTCCATTAGATAAAGGACCTTGGAAGTTAAGTGGGCTGCCCGGTCTTATCATTTATGCCTATGATGTCGATAAGGCTTATGAATGGAAAGCAACAAAAATAACTCAAAATGTAGATTTTGATTTTACAGTCTTTCCTAGTGATGACAAACAGGTAACACAAGAAGAGTTTATAACTATAGGTGATGAGCTACGTGAAAAAATGATTAAAAAAATAAAAGCTATGGCAGCACAAAGAGGTCTGAAAGGAGAACCAAATATTGACACACCAGAAACTATCGAAGTTACCAAAACAAGAAGCGAATAGAAAAAATCATCTTGTTCTTTTTATCTAAATTATCTATTTGAAAATCAATTATTTATGAAACATCTAATTTTAGCCTGTGTATTTTTATGTGTGATTCCATCCTCTTTTGCTGTGTCTAATTCTTATTCTGAAATGAATTACAGTCATGTAGTAGAAGACAAAGATTATACTTTTTCCATTACTGGAGATTATGAAACGGTAATGAAAGAAGTGGAGTCGATAATGAAAATGGAGCTAAGTGTTAAGTCTTGTACCATAGAAGTAACTATTTTATCTAGTGATAATGAGCCGATTAATGTAAGTATGAAGTCAAGCACTTGTTATACAACGTCAAAACTAATGAAGGATTTTTTAGAAGCTACAAAAGAACTTGGCTATACATTTTAGTTTCCACTCCAACTAAAATAGTTTTATAAATCAGCAGAACCCTAAGCATCTCAAAGATTCTTAGGGTTTGTATTTAAAAAAAAGTCTTGATAAGGTTATGAAAAAATTATACTTACTTTTCTTATTTATTTTATTTACTTCTTCGCTCCACGCCCAAAAAATAAAAGGATTCATAACCACAAACGAAGGAAACACACTCTTTACAGGAAATGTATTATTCAAAGAAGCAAATAAGCCTACCAGCATTAAAGAATTTGTGATTGCTAAAAATGGTAATTATTCTTACACCTTCAAGAAAGATTATGATACTCTGCTGATTGAAGTAAGGTCAATGGGATATTTATCACAAACCAAACTTATCTTTACTCCCCAAAAAAATAAAACATATACAGTAGATTTTGTAATGCCTATCGATACTACTCAGCTCAAAGAAATTACGATTGAAGGCTCAAGGCGTTTTGAGCAAAAAGGAGATACGCTTATCTATGAAGCCGATGCTTTCAAGGACGGTTCGGAGCGAAAAGTAGAAGACCTTTTGAAAAAATTACCGGGGGTAGAAGTAGATGACAATACAGGAGCGATAAAATACAAGGGAAAAGCAGTAGAAACGGTTACGTTAGATGGAGATAATCTTTTCGGACAAAACTACACACTCGGCACACGCAATATCAATGTAGATATGGTGGAGCAAGTAGAAGCCATCGAAAACTACAATGAAAACCATCTCTTGAAAGACGTAGATAACGGAGAAAAAGTAGCTCTAAACCTCAAACTCAAAAAAGGAAAAGTAGATTTATCGGGAAATATTGATATAGAAACAGGAGCATTTGATACCGACAGGCTCGCAGCTAATCTGAACACAAATATTCTTAGCATTACGAAAGGTTATAAATCTTTTTCTACATTGAGTTACAATAATGTAGGCTCTAATCGCTCTCCTTTTGATTATTTTGCTTTTTCTCTCAATGCCGAGCAGCTTAGTGAAAGAGATTGGTACGCCAAAAAAATAATTCCTGAAAGTTACTTCAGTAATTTTTTGGAAAGTAGATTAGTAAATGTAAACAGTCAGTTTTTTGGAAATTACAATGGTATTTTTCGTATCAAAAAAAGAATGAGTATAAAATTGAATTTGTATGCCATTCACGACAGAATAACCAATAATCAATTTATCAAAAATACGTACAGTTTAGCTGATAGTTCTTTTGTTACTTCTGATGCTATTTCCATAAAGAAAAAACCTACACAATACAGAGCCGACGTAGAAATAAAATACAATACATCTAAAAATTCTCTTTTGGAATATAAAGCCAGAATTAGGCAAGAAAATATAATCACTCCTACTTTTATTCTCCAAAATCAGATAACACCTATTTCTTTAGACCTAAAAACAACTGATTTTTTTTCTAAGCAAGAGCTAGTATTTACACAAAAATTAACCAAACAAAAGGTACTTCAACTATTGGTTTTGAATACGCACAACTCACTTCCTCAACAATTTACTACTTCGCTTTCTTTTACCGATTCTGTTTCAGAAAATAAGCAAGAAAGTAAATTTATTAGAAATCATACCACAGCAAAAATAACATTATTGGGCGCACGTAAGGAAGATAGATATGCTTTTGAATTGGGAATTAGAAATGAAAACACACCTTATTTTTCTTTACTAAATAGCACAACCCATCAAACGATAGTTCCCATTTCTGAAAATGATTTTGGTTATAATCGTTTCAAAATTTATCAACTGGGTGCATATCATTTTAGATGGCATCGTTTCAAAATTTCGCCTACTTATTCGTTAAGTTATTTATGGCAAAACCTAGACTACCAAAATACAGAAAATCTAAATTTGGAGGCACAGAATATTCTTCTCGAACCTGCTTTATCAGTAAAATATAAGCTCAATGAAGTTTCTTCTTTGAGTGGAAAAGTTGGATATAATTTAGAACCAAATGAAGAAAATCACTTTTTTAGAAACGATGTACTCGCTACTTCTCGTTTGCTTAGAAGCAACATTCCAAATTTGAGTCTGACCAATAGATTTTCATACAGTTTATTTTATTTCAATAATAATTTGAGCAAACAGTTTGATATGCAACTGGGCATTTTTCATAATCGCAATGAAGGTGGATTTTTCAATCAAGTAGAGCTTTCTCCTACATTAATACGGAATACAGCTTTCTTTTTAAATGTTCCTACAGCTTCTACTACTCTTAATTTCAAAGTTGGAAAGTATATAGATTGGATTAACTCAACGCTTCGTGTAGATGCAGATTATTCTCGTTTTAGCTACAATAATATTGTCAATGCGTCGGAACTAAGAAACAATCAAACTAATAATTTTCATAGCAATATATTTCTCAAAACACATTTTGATATAGCCATAAATTTTGAAAATACATTTGATATAAGCCAAAATAGAAGTCAGAATGAAGAAAGTGATACAGAATTTATCAATACCAGTCTGAAACATAAATTCAAAATTTTGATACAACCCACTCAAAAATGGTTTATGTATCTTACATCAGAATACTTTTTACCCAACTTAGACCAACTTGAAAATAACTATTGGTTTTTGAGTGGAAATATTCGTTTTCGTCCAAAAAACAAAAAATGGCAATATCATCTAAGCGCAAAAAATCTTCTCAATATTCAAAATTTTGAGCAAATTCAAGTGAATGATTTTTCTTCTTCTCTTTATCAAAGTAGTATTTTGCCACGCCATTTTTTAATACAAGGTTCATATAATTTTTGAAACGGCTTCAAATACTAACACCAGTTTGCTTTTTAGAATAGAAAAAGTAATTTGCAGTCTGATTCTACTATTTCATAAAAAACTATGAAGACTACCTACGGATTACCTGCCAAGCGAGAAGAACTTATAGACGTTTTGAATACGGCGTTTGCCGAGCAAAATTTAGATGACGAAGAGTACGAAAACCGAGTAAAAGAAGCTCTAAATGCAAAATGTATTGAAGATTTAGAATTGGTAGTTTTTGATTTTCCTAAAGAAATAAAGAATCAATTATTTCCAACTTCTATCACAACACAAAAATCAGATTTTCCTCCTGCTGCTTTTTCGTCTTCTACTAAACCAATTACTTGTTCTAATTCCGATGCTCTTTCCAATCTTTTTCCTGCAAGAAGTTCGAAAGCTATTTTTACTACTGACAAAGAATTAGTTTCTGTCTTAACAGAAAAATCCGTTCATTTTCAAGCTGTTTTTGGAACGCAAAAAGTAGATTTTAGAAATTGTCGTTTTGAAGGAAATCGTTTTAGAATCGATGTCGATAGTGTTTTTAGCAATACTACATTAGATTTGAGAAATCAAGATTTAGCAGGAAAACACGTTGATATTTTTATAAAAGGTGCGCTCAATGAAATCAAAATTTATATTCCTCGTGGTGGAGTTGTTCATAAAAATACACAAGTAATTTTAGGAGAATATTCAATAAAAGACAAACGAAAAGGTTTTTTGGGACAAATCAATAAATTTTTAGGAACAGACCAACTTCAACCTGAATCTATAGCTTTTACGATTACTTTACACGGAACTATTTTTCTAGGGAATGTAAAAGTAGTTTATTGATTTTGAAAAACAGCAAAGTAATCTAATAAAATGAGCAATAAAATATGTATTTTAGCAAAAAATAAATGTAGCGTACCTTTTAAGGTGCGAAATTATGTAGCGTAGCCTTTAGGCTGCGAAAATGTACCGAATGCTTTAGCTTTCGAAAAATAGTTTAAGAGAATATGGAAAATGCTCTACTTTGGATAATCTTGATAGGAATAGGAATTATAATTTTCTTATTAATAAAACTGATACAAAATAAGGAGAATACAAACGGAAACAAACTCGTCGAAAATCTTCAATTTATAGAACGAGATTTACAAAAAATAGAACAACAATTTGTTTTCAATCGTCAAGAACTTGCCCAACAGTCAAAAGAAAATCGTACAGAAAGTAACCAAACTTTTGAGCAGTTTAGAGAAACTTTATCACAGGTTTCAGAAAAAAATCAAGACCAATTAGAAAAAACGATTCGCCAAATTGCAGAGGCTTTTCGTCATTTCAAAACGCAATTAGATAGCAATAGACAAGAATCACTACAAACAATTTTGCAGTTTGAAAGTAAAATCAATGAAACAACGACTTCAAATTTAGAGAATATCAGAAAAACGTTAGCATTCAAAGTAAATGAATTACAAACTCAAAATACACAAAAGTTAGACGAAATAAAAAATGTAGTAGATGAAAAACTACAATCTACTTTAGAAAAACGTTTGGGAGAATCATTTAAAATTGTGAGTGAAAGGCTAGAGCTTGTCCATAAAGGATTAGGAGAAATGCAACAACTAGCAAACGGTGTAGGCGATTTGAAAAAGATTTTGAATAACGTAAAAACAAGAGGTATTTTTGGAGAATTTCAATTAGAAGCTATTTTAGAGCAAATTTTGAGTAACGAACAGTACGCCAAAAATGTAAAACCAAACCCAAATAGCAATGCCATTGTAGAGTTTGTTTTGAAGATTCCACATGCAAAAGATAAAAGTCAAGTCGTTTTGATTCCGATTGATGCCAAATTTCCTGTTGAAGATTATCATTCTCTGATGGATGCTTACGACCAAGCCGAACCAAAACTAATAGAAGAAAAAAGAAAATTGATGATAAATAGAATAAAATCATCTGCAAAAGACATTCAACAAAAATATATTGTTCCTCCTCACACCACTGATTTTGCAATTATGTTTTTGCCTTTTGAGAGTTTGTATGCTGAGGTGATGCGCTGCGACGGACTTTTTGAGCAGGTTCAGCGAGATTATAAAGTTACCATTACCAGTCCGACAACGCTTTCAGCTATTCTAAACAGTCTGCAAATGGGATTCCGTACTTTAGCGATTGAGCAGCGAAGTAGTGAAGTGTGGCAGCTTTTGGGAAGCATAAAAAATGAATTTTCTAATTTTGGAAACGCTTTAGAAAAAATACAGAAAAAACTAGGAGAAGCTAGTAATACATTAGACCAAGCCAATGTTCGTTCTCGTGCCATTGAAAAGCAACTTCAAAAAGTGCAGGAGATTAGAGTGGAGGAGTAAAAATAAATTTAGAATTTAGAATTTAGAATTTAATCAATTATACTGATTTTCAATTCTAACTTCTGAGTTCTAAATTCTACCTGTATTATTCGGCTCATCAAAAAGCGAAATATGTTCATTCAAAGACATTGCTTTTTGAAGGTCATCAGCAGAATCTACTTGATACGACAAATCTTCTAGTTCATCTAATAAATGTAAGTCTATATCTTCTTCTGACTGAATTGGGTTTGTGCTTTGTTCTATATCTTGACTTGTATTTTGTTCTTGCAAGTCATTCAGACGGTGCATAATTCCTTGTAATTGCAAACGGCGTTCTTTTTGAAACTTGATATTTCTCAAACGTTTATTGATTTTTTTGAAACTATTGTTTCGCATTTGAGCGACCTTAATATTCTTTTGAGCTGTTTGGATAAGCTGTAAACCCATTTCTATATTTTCTTCATCCAATTCTTTATAAAAATCATCTTCTAAAATAAAAGAAGTCAGATTATTAGCATTCTTAAATTCATAAATAATAATTGCGTTAGGTAATTTGGCAATATCAAAGGCACTTCTGACATAATAAATAGATTTGTAAACCTCTTCCAAACTTTCCTCTAACTTTTTAGTGAGAGCAGTTCCATTTTCTAACATCGAATTATTTTTAGCAATCAAATCATCTAATCTTGCAATGTTCTCGTCATAAGGTTGTTTGTTTTGTTCTTTCCGAACAGGGTTTTCTTTTGTTTTACCTGCTTCTTGAAAAGAAATAGGTGCAATTTTTTTATCGTTGTCTTTTGTCTTGATATGTTTGTTATAAATTCTTGAATAGGTGTCTTCCAAAACCCCCAAAAACTCCTCAAAATCGCCTTCCAAAAAGAAACGATATTCTATTTCAATTCGGTTTCCTCGTGCATCTGTAACCACACATTTTGTTTCGGGATGAAAATCTTGTGTATGTGCATTCGGACGTTCGAAAAGAATAGTTGCCACTTCACCTCTTCGTCTTCTGTATCTGCGATGTCTTTGTCTTTCGATAAGTTCTATTTTTTTGATGTCTTTCAAGTCCACTCGTACAGAATCATTATTTGCGCCTCTTCTAATTTCTAAATATTTATTTGTCAGACGGATAGATTTTATTTGCTTTGTCCAATATTCTTTTACCAAAGGAATTAGAATAGAAACAGCCACAAAACACAATAAAATCTTAAAAAAAAGAGGCATCCAAATCATACTGTACGCAAAGGTAAGCCCCATGATGAGCTTTCCTATAAAAATATTACTCATTGGTCGCATCGTATCTAACTCATATACAGCATCTTTCGAATAAGTAGATGTATAAGGCGAATTATAATCTGGAATATAAGGTTCTCTCTCATTTCTGTGAGAAGGTATAAAATCTTTCATATTATATATTTTCTTAGCCTAGTTTTTATTACTGACACATTAATATGGCTTTTCTAGGGCAATTTTAAAGGAAAGGGACTTATTTTATCCTAAGAATACTTCTAAATTCAATAGTTTTTTTAGGAGTTTTGTTTTCTGATAGTTTATTTTTTTATTCGTGTTTTGTCTGATACAATAAAATACTACTTAATATAGCGATTTTTTTTCAAAAACGAATTCTGAATTTGATTTTTTTATAACTAAATTTGGAAAGGAAGTTACTAATAGGTACGCTATACAAGCTCTATAAGTTGCCTAAAATCAGTTATAATTCTTGTTTTGTTATACAAAAACTTAATTCCAAAAAATAATATTTTTTAATGTTCTTAAAAAAGGATAAATAAGCCCTAAAAAAGTAATCCCATATTTTAAATAATGATTAACTTGTATTCTATCCAAAAAAAATCCTATCAAAATACACAGAAAAGGATAAATAATTGCCAAAAAACGTTCTGCATCTATTTTCATTCCTGCTCGGCTCAAAAGCATTCCAACTAGGTAAACAAAGGTTATCCAAAAAATAAAAAGAATAAATTTTGAGCTTTTGTCAGTTTCTAATTTTATTATTTTTATAAAATAAATCAGAAATAAAATCATTACTATTGAAAGAATAGCAATCCGAATTTCTAAAGTAATAGAAGGAGGAAAAAGCCAACGACTCAGAATATCTCCATAATTCAGACATTCTTCTAAGAATGTTCGTAAAGCAAGATTATAGAGAGTATCAAAATGTCCTTTTGTCTTGATTTTGGCGTGAAGCCACCATAAAAAAATGGGTAGAAGAGAAGAAAATGAAAAATAAACTAGAGGTTTGAAATACGGATTTTGATAGAATAGTTTTATGTTTTTTTGTTCAGAGTTAAAATAAAACGGAAGAATATAAAAAAGAATCATTCCAGTATTTGTTCCAATTACAAAATAAAGTCCTGCATTTCGCATTGCACAGAAAAGAAACCCAAAAAGATAAAATAACCACCGTTTTTTATTATCAATTAAATAATAAAATGCCCAACTACTTCCCATCAAAAAAAATAAAAACGGAGGTTCTGACCATACAAAATGATGAATCAGATAAAGAGGAGTTGCAGAAACAAAAGCTAAAATAAGCCACCATTTTGTAAGCGATTTTTGAAATAATTTTTCAATTAAATCAAAATACAACACATAAATCCCTAGAATACAAATCAGATTGAAAAAAACAGAATCCTTAAAAAGAATTAGTAAAAAAGGAAAACCCAATGCCCAAACAATGTAAGGTTGAGCATCAGTTTGGATAAAATCATAGTGTAAAATTAAATTTTCAGCCGTTTTGAGGTATTGAAATGAATCGTGTGTTTTTGCTACTCCTTCTCCTTTCCAAGTACTCCAAATCTGAAAAATAAGTACAACAAAAAATCCAATTAGAAAACGAAGTTTTGAATTAGAATCTGATTTTTTGAATAACTTTAATAAGAAGAGGGTAGAAAACATAAAATTGAATAGGAAATTTTACAGAAAACAATGCAAAAATTGACTTATCAAAACAATAGACAAAACAATGCTGTAAAATACATTCCTTTTTTGTAAATTGCCTAACAAATACCCTTAGTATCAAGATAAATTCTAAAAAAATAGAGAGTAAAATTACTCTTTTTGAATATATATGTCAGAAAAAGCAACAGAAGCATTAGATGAATTAGAACTCAAAAAAATTGAGTTGGATTCACTTATCGATATTATAAAATCAATAAACGGCAATATTTCAGAACAGGATTTGTACCGTACTTTTATGTTTACGCTTCGTTCTTATCCTCATATTTCGAAGATGACTTTGTACGTCTTAGATGAAGATACAGAAGTAGATGCAAGTAGAAATAAATGGTTTAATAAAGAAGGTTTTGGCACTTTAGGTAATTATAGAGATGTAGTTTTGCCCAACGAAATTTTAGAAATTCATAAAGTTTCTCCTACAACTGAATTTAATCATTTAGCTCCTTTCAATGAATTTTGTTTTTTGATTCCGATTCATCACAAAGACCATGTTTTGGCGTATCTTTTTTTAGGAAGGGCGCATGATTCATTGGAAGAAGAAGATTTGGATTTACCTTTTATTCAAGCACTTAGCGATATTATTATTGTTGCTGTAGAGAATAAAAAACTAGCTAGAAAACAAAAAATTCAAGAGACTTTTAATCGTCAGTTAGAAATTGCAAGTGAGGTACAAGCATTACTTTTGCCAAAGCATTTGCCTAATGAAGATAAGTTTAGTGTTGTGGCAAGTTATTATCCTCACCACAACGTAGGAGGAGATTATTACGATTATATTCAAATCAATAAAAATGAATTTTTGCTTTGTGTAGCCGATGTTTCTGGAAAAGGTTTTCCTGCTGCCATTCTGATGTCAAATTTTCAAGCTGCGCTCCGTACCATGGCTCGCCAAACGACAGACTTAAAGAAAATTGTAGAAGAACTCAATCACTTGATTATCCAAAACTCGGGTGGTGGACATTTTATTACGGCTTTCTTTTTCTTGTATAATAAAAGACAAAAATCAGCAATTTATATCAATGCAGGGCATAATTCGCCTATTTTGATGCTCAATGCACATCAAACTCAGTATTTGGAGGAAGGAACGACCATTTTAGGAACATTTGACAAACTGCCTTTTTTGAGTGTAGCAACTATAAATGAGCTTGATGATTTCTTAATTTTCTGTTATACAGATGGTTTTACCGAAACGGCTGCCGAAGACGGCGAAGAGTTTGGAGAAGAGAATTTATTAGCAGGAGTAAAAGAAAATTTTGACCATTCTCACCAAGAGCTACACGAACGATTATTTGATAAACTTCATCTTTTTAAGGGAAATAATCCGTATCCAGATGATATTACGCTGCTTTCTTGTAGAGTGAAAAGATAACAAAATCTAATCTTAATTTTAGTCATTCAACACATAAATGGTTGCTCTTGATTTGCCTATTTTTTTGATTAAACCTTCTTTTTGGAGATGACCAATATCTTTTCTCAAAACATAGATAGTATATTCTGCTAAAGCTATTGCAATGTCTTGTATCTTGACAGGTTCATTTTCTTCAATAAATTTAAACAACTTTTTTTGTCTTTCATTCAAATAAGTTGTCTTGTCTTTAATTTGTTCGAATCTGTATTCTAGTACTTGTATTGTTTTTTCTAAGGTATCTAGGAAAAATATGAGCCATTCATTTACAATTTCTTTGTCTGTATTTCTATTCTTTTGTCCACTTATCAAAGCTTGGTAATACTCCTTTTTTCGCTTTTCTATTTCGATTTCCATAGAAGCATAGTGCATAAAATCATATTTATTTTTGAGTAATAGTAATGTAGTGAGTAGCCTTGAAAGTCTGCCATTTCCGTCTTGATAAGGGTGAATAGATAAAAATTCATAAACAAAGATAGCTATCACAATCAACGGATGTAGTTCGTTTTTTTCAAAGTTAGAATTTGTCCATTCAAACAAATTTTTCATTTCTTCTTTTACCAAAAAGGGAGATGTAGTTTCAAAAATCACTCTTTCAGAACCCTGTGGAGATTTAGCGACTACTTTATTGGATAGCATTTTATAACTCCCTCTATGTCTGTCATCTTTTGTACTCGTTTTTAGAAGTAATTTATGAAGATAATGTACCTCATTTTCTTGAAGAATGATTTGTTCGAATTCTTCTACTATCAAATTTAAGACTTCATAATAACCAAAAACTTCTTGTTCATCTCTTGATTTGAGTGAACTTATTTTTACTGATTGAAGTAACTTTTTGACTTCTTCATTGGTTAGTGTAGAGCCTTCTATTCTAGTGGACGAACCAATGCTTTCTATGGTCGCAATTTGTTTTAATTCCTTTAAATAAATCGATTCAGCCACTTCCAACCCTTTCCATTTTCCTTTGAAAGAATCAATAAAAGCTATTTTTTTAATAATGAGTTGATTGGTCTTGAAATCAAAATTGAGTTTGTTTTCCATTTTTAGAATACGTTTTATTTGCTTTATATTAGCTTTGTATTCAAAAACTAATCATTTTATCTTAGCTTTACAATTTGCAGAACAAAATATTCTATTTCAAAATGTGTATTGTTATTTTTGCAGCGTTGGTATAAAGAAGTTTATTTTTGTATTTTTGTAGAGTAAAAATCATTTTTATCAAAAAAATAAAACGCCTTGACCGACAAAACACTAGCTCAATATCGCCAAATAATGGTTACGTGTAGGCAACTATTCGACCAAAAAAATAAAGACTATGGTACTTCGTGGCGTATTTTGCGTCTTCCAAGTATCACAGACCAAATTTATATCAAAGCTCAACGCATCAGAACCATTCAAGATAAAGGTTCGCAAATGGTAGGCGACGATATTGCATCGGAGTTTATTGGGATAATAAATTATTCGTTGATGGCTTTGATTCAGATTCAGCTTCGAAATGATGAGCGTTTGGAGCTTCCTCTTAGAGAAGTAACAGAATATTACCAAAAACATTCGGAGGTTTCGCAGCAACTCTTGAACCGTAAAAATCACGATTACGGAGAGGCTTGGCGTGTCATGCGAATTACGAGTATTACGGATATTATTTTGATGAAATTGCTTCGTATCAAACGCATTGAAGATAACCAAGGCAAAACGTTGGTTTCAGAAGGCATTGATGCCGGCTATAAAGATATGATAAATTACTCTGTTTTTGCGCTTATTTTGATGATGGAACAAAACCAAAATCAATCAAATAGTAAAGCAACTGCGCAAGACCAAAACTAGATAAAAAATTACAAAAACAATAAAATTGACTTTACCATTGCTTGTGTTCCAACAAGTGATATATAATAAATAAACGCTATGAAATTCCTCAACCAAATTATTTGTTTTATTGTAGGTGCATTATTTATTTTTTCGGGTGCAGTCAAAGCCATTGACCCTATCGGAACGGCTATTAAACTAGGCGAATACTTTGAGGTTTTTGCCACTGATGTGCCTTCTTTAAATGGACTTTTTCATTTTCTGAATCAAAACACAACTATTCTAGCTGTCATTTTTGTGGTTTCAGAAGTAGTCTTGGGAACAGCACTTTTGATTGGCTTTAAACGAAAAATCACGGTTTGGCTTCTGTTTTTGATGATTACCTTCTTTACTTTCCTTACTTTTTATTCGGCGTATTTCAATAAAGTAACTGATTGTGGTTGTTTTGGAGATTTTCTTCCTCTCAAGCCTTGGGAATCCTTTACAAAAGATGTTGTGCTTTTAGTTTTGATTAGTATTCTGCTAGTTCAAGTTAAAAAACTGACCAATAAATCTAACTTTTTTACTTTTGTAGTGATGCTTTCTACTACACTTCTTACAGGATTTTTGACGTTTTATGCGATTTATTTTGAGCCTCCAATAGATTTTAGAGCGTATGCAATAGACAAAAACATTTCTGAGCAAATGAAATCTGAAGAGCCTCCTCGTTACCTTTACATTATGGAAAAAGATGGACAAGAATTTGAAATGACGGAATACCCAACTGATCCAGCCTATAAATACGTAAGTAATAAACTTTTGAATGAAGCAGAAAGCAAGCCTAAAATTACAGATTATAGTCTTTGGAATGACGATGGAGATTTTACACAGGAATCTTTGACTGAAAAACGTATTTTTATCTTAGTTCACAATGTAAAAAAAGGAAATTTTGATACCTTTGAGAAAATTAAAAAAATGATTAGCGAAGTAACAGCTAAAAATGCCAACATAAAGGTAGCTATTCTTACTTCTGATACACAACAAGCCATTGATGCTTTTAAAGCTAGTCAGAATATTAATTTTCCTTTTTATTATATCGATGCGACTGTTATCAAAACGATAGCTCGCTCTAACCCTGCACTTTGGATGCTTGATGAAGGAACTGTTGTCGGTAAATATTCACCTAATGATATTCCAAACTCGGAAACTGTTTTGAGTTTATTTAAATAATTATTCATCTTTTTACTGATTTATGCAACCTCTTATTTCTATAGTTAGTCCAGTTTATCGGGCAGAAAAAATAGTGGATAAACTCGTTGAACAAATTAGTGAAGAAGTTTCTAAAATAACAGATAATTTTGAGATTATTCTGGTAGAAGATGGAAGTCCAGATAATTCTTGGGAAGCTATCGAAAGAAATTGCCAAAAAGATAAACGAGTAAAAGGAATAAAACTAAGTCGTAATTTTGGTCAGCATTATGCTATTACGGCAGGTTTGGAATATTCCCAAGGAGAGTGGGTAGTAGTTATGGATTGTGATTTGCAAGATGACCCTATCTATATAAGTCAATTATTTGAAAAGGCACAACAAGGATTTGATATTGTTTATACAGTTAAGAAAAAAAGGGAGCATTCTTTTTTTAAAAATTTCTTTGCAAATTTATATAATCACGTCTTTAATTGGCTCATAGACAACAAAGAACAAAAAAGCTCTAATCAAATAGGCTCTTATAGTTTATTATCTAGAAAAGTGGTAGAAGCCTTTAAAAATTATAAAGATTACAGAAGACATTATCTAATGATTTTGAGGTGGTTGGGATTTTCTAATACATTCATTCAAATCGAACACAGAGAACGTTTTGAGGGAAAAAGTTCTTACAACTTTAGCAAATTACTTACTCACGCTTTAGATGGAATAACGTCTCAATCAGATAAAATCCTTCGTCTAACAGTTACGTTAGGTTTTGTACTTTCTGTACTTTCTATATTGGGAGGTATTTATATAATTATAAGAACATTTATATCTTCTTTTCAAAGTGGGTGGGCTAGTTTAGTAGTTTTAATATTGTTTACTTCTGGTCTTATCATTACTAGTATAGGAATTAGTGCTATTTATATTGGAAAAATATTTGAACAAACAAAAGAAAGACCTTTATTTATTATTGATAAAACGATTAACTCATAAAGCAATGAAAATACTACCTCCAGGAAATATACTTCAAAATATGTATTTGAAGGAACGTGTTAATAAAAATAATTGGAAGTCATTTTTAGAGATAGGTTCTGGAAATGGATATATAAGTCGTATTCTATTAAAAAAAGGAATGAGTGGGGTGGGGTGTGATTTGAATGAATCTGCTTGTCAGAATAACAAAGTTTTAAATAGAGAATTTATAGATTCAAATAAATATCAAGTTTTCCATCAGGATTTTATTGAACTAGATGCTTCTCAAAAATTTGACCTTATTATTTCTTGTATGGTAATTGAGCATTTAGAAACATCTGAGCTTGAAAACTTTGTCCAAAAGTGTAAAGAGCTTCTTAACCCAAATGGAACAATTCTGTTTTTAGTACCTGCCTCAATGAAATATTGGGGAATAGAAGATGAAATTGCAGGACATATCAAACGCTATGAATTTGATGATTTTAAGTATTTTGAAGAAAAATTTAATCTAAAACCTACTCATTTGGCAGGACTTACTTACCCAATGAGTAATTGGCTTTTTGAATTATCTAATGCCTTAATAAAGAAAAATGAAAGCAAAATATTAGAATTAAGCCAAAAAGAAAAAACAGTTTATACGGGAAACAGAAATGTTCCTTATAAAACTACATTTCCTTCGGTATTTGGGTTATTTTTAAATGAAACGTTCCTTTATCCTTTGCATTTTTTACAAAAACAATTTCGTAGAAATTCAAATGCACTAGTTATTTATTGTGAGCTTCAACCTATTCTTTAAAACTACATTACGCAAATAAAATTACATGACACAAAATATGAAAAGCTACGGTATTACTAATCAAATTGAATTCTCTAATAAAATAGATTTTCACGTAGAAAATATCAAGATAAAAGGATTCTCAATAGAGAAAAATGTTCTCGATTCAACATTTTGTGATAAACTAAATCAAAAGTTAGAGACAATTTATCAAAGACAAGAAGAGGAGTTTGGAAAAGAGAATTTAGCAGCTCTTGATGAACTGGACATGGTTAGAATGCCTTTTTTAGAAGATGAGTTGTTTTTTGAGTTATTTACAAATGAGCTTTCTTTGGAATTGGCTGAAAGAATACTTGGAAAAGCCTTTCAGTTGCATTTACAAAATGGTGTAATTAATCGTCCTCAAAAAGAGCATCATCAAACCTCATGGCATAGAGATTTACCTTACCAAGACTGGACAAGCAGCAAATCATTAGGTTTTAATGCTTTTTATTGTCTAACAGATTTTACTATTACTAACGGAGCTACTTTTGTTTTGCCGTACTCCCATAGACTAGATTATTTTCCGAGTTCCGAGTTTGTGAAAGAGAATCAAATTCAGATAACTGCACCAAAAGGTTCAGTACTCTTTTTTGATAGTATGTTATATCATAGAGCAGGTATAAATTCTTCTGATGCTGTTCGTTATGGTATCAATACTATGTTTGTAGTACCGATTATCAAACAACAAGTTGATATTGCTTCACAATTTGAAGGAAAATCTTTATCTCCTAAATTGAAAGAATTATTAGGAGTAACTTATCAAGTGCCTACTAATGTTAAAGATTTTAGAGAGAGAAGATTAAACAAAATTACTCTGCATAAATAAAACTAGCAAAAACAGTCAAAAAAAATGATAGAAAATAAATCAAAAGTAAACAAAAAAGTAATAATTACACAATCTAATTATATTCCATGGAAAGGATATTTTGATTCTATTGAGCTAGTCGATGAGGTAGTTTTGTATGATGATATGCAATATACCAAAAGAGATTGGCGTAATCGTAACAAAATAAAAACGCCAAAAGGTGCCGTTTGGATGTCTATTCCTGTTGAAGTAAAAGGTAAATTTTTTCAAGCTATAAAAGACACAAAAGTTAGTGATACTGATTGGAATAAGAAACACTGGGAACTTATAAAAGCCAATTATTCTAAAGCTGAGGCTTTTTTAGAAAATAAAGATTTTTTTGAAGAATTGTATCTAAATTGTAACGAAGAACATTTGAGTCAAATAAATTATCGCTTTTTACGTGCTATTTCTGATTATTTAGGAATTACTACTCCTATTCGTTTTTCTATGGATTTCGAACTTGTAGAAGGAAAAACAGAACGATTAGTAGATTTGTGTAAAAAAGTAGGGGGTACGGATTATTATACGGGTTCGGCAGCCAAAAATTATATGGACGAAGAGTTATTCGAACAAGAAAATATCAAAGTACATTACCTAGATTATTCAGGTTATCCAGAATACACACAATTACATGGCGACTTTACACATGAAGTTTCTATTATTGATTTGATACTTAATGAAGGTAACAATGCAACTTCATTTATGAAAAATTTTGATAAAAAATAATTATACAATGCCTACACACAAAAAAATTCTTGATGCTGTCAATACTTATTATACTGATAAAGTAAAGCAGTTTGGAGATTCTCCTCAAGGGGTAGATTGGAATTCAGAAGAATCACAAGTACTTAGATTTGAACAACTCTGTAAATTATTACCTCAAAATAAAGAAGAACAGTTTTCGGTTTTGGATTATGGGTGTGGATATGGTGCTATGTCTGAATACGTTTCTAAAAATTATCCAAATGCAAAGTATATAGGATACGATATTTCGGAAGAAATGATAAAGAAAGCGAAAGAAAAATATCCTTCTCAAAGCACTCAAAAAACAAATCAAAAAATAGAGTGGATAACAGAAATAAAAGAAAATGCTACTTTTGATTACGTCATTGCAAGTGGTATTTTTAGTGTCAAGCTAAAAGAAAATCCTCAAGAGTGGCATCAATATATTTTAGATACACTTTCTATTTTTAATACAATTACACTAAAAGGATTTTCATTTAATTGTCTTACTTCATTTTCCGATAAAGAATACATGAAAGAACATTTGTATTATGCCAATCCAATGGAGTTGTTTTCTTATTGTAAAACTAATTTTTCAAGATATGTAGCTCTTCTACACGACTATCCTATCTATGAATTTTGTCTATTAATCAAAAAAAATAATTTCTATGAGTAAGATTATAATTTTCGGCACAGGAGATATTGCACAAATTGCCAACTATTACTTTGATATTGATTCTGAACATGAAGTAGTGGCTTTTACCGTCAATCAAGAATATCTAAAAGAAGATACTTTTGAAGGAAAACCTGTTGCGGCTTTCGAAGAGTTAGAAAAAAAATACCCAATTACTGAATATCAATTATTCATAGCTCTAAGTTATTCCAAAATGAATAAAATTAGAGAGGAAAAATACTATGATGCAAAGGCAAAAGGATACACGCTTGTTTCTTATATTAGTAGCAAATGTTCGTATATGTCGCAATACCCATGTGGAGATAATTGTTTTATATTTGAGGATAATACCATTCAGCCTTTTGTCAAACTAGGAAGTAATATTACGCTTTGGAGTGGAAATCATATTGGACACCATTCTATTATCCACGACCATAATTTTATTAGCTCACACGTCGTTATTTCAGGTCATTGCGAAATAAAATCAAATTGCTTTTTGGGTGTAAATGCTACCTTACATAATAATGTAGTGATAGAAAAAGAAACATTACTTGCAGCAGGAGCTATTATCAGTAAAAACACAGTAGAAAAAGAGGTTTACCTTCCTGCAAAATCAATTCTTTTAGGAAAAAAGAGTGATGAGCTTAATTTTTAATGTTTATGCAAAATCATAATTGGAAAAAACTAGGACAATTATTTCAAGTTAATAATCAAAATCCTTATTTGTGTTCTCATGCTGCCAATCCATTAGCTGTTCATTTAGAAAATGATATATTCAGAATTTTTTATAGTGGCAGAAATAAAGAAAATAAATCTTCTATAGGATATGTTGATATAAATATTATTACACAAGAGATTATTAATTATCCTAAAGAACCAATTTTAGTATATGGAAATGAAAATAGTTTTTATTCTCATGGTATTAGTATTGGAAATGCTTTTGATGTAAACGATAAAACATATATTCTCTTTATGGGTTGGCAATATCCTAAAAATGAACATTGGCGAGGAGATGTTGGTAGGATAGAACTTACTGATAAAATTGACATGAAAGTAACTCCTTCTTCTGCTTTTATGGGAATAGATGAAGAAGACAAAATTAGTTTATCTTATCCTTTTGTTATGTATCATGAAGGAATATATAAAATGTGGTATGGTTCTACAATTACTTGGGACGCTGGAAACAATGAAATGATACATGCCATTAAGTATGCAACTTCAAAAGATGGTGAAAACTGGCAAAAACATGGTGTAGCTATTCCTTATGAAATAGGAATTGCCCAAGCCTTTTCAAAACCGAGTGTAATTATAGAAAATGGAATATATCACATGTGGTTTTCTTTTAGAGAAGGTACAGGAAAAACATATCGAATCGGTTATGCTACTTCTAAAAATGGAATAGAATGGAAACGCCACGATAATTATACAGGAATTGATGTTTCTGAAGAAGGTTGGGATAGTCAAATGATTTGTTACTCTTTTGTATTTTCTCATAAAGAAAATTATTATATGCTTTATAATGGAAATCAAAATGGAAAAGAAGGTTTTGGCTTAACTATTTTAAAAACTAACTAAATTTTAACAGATGAATTTTTTTAACAAAATAAAGAATGGGTTTGAGTGGATAGCACAAAAATCCAAACTTGCAGATATTCAAAACACTGACAATGAGCAACTTAAATTAAGTGTCTTAAGAATACTAGCAGGTATTATTTTGCTAATAAGAAATACTGAAATTGTATATGCAGCACCCTATATGGGATATTTAGATGGAATGAATAACGAAGGATTGATATATCTATTTGTTATCATTTTATTTATTTTAGGTTTTTTTACCCCATTAATTAGTATTTTTTTGCTTCTGACTTATGTGTTGCAATTTTCTAGTCATTATGGAACTCATACTTTAGGAGATACGACCTTTATTCAGTTATTAACGATAATGATTTTTCTTAATCATGGAAGCAAACTTTCAATAGATGCTTGGATTTTATCAAAAAAGAACATACTTTCTAAAATTTTGAGTAAGGCATATTCTATAATAGGTTTTCCTAAAAAAAAAGACTTTAAGACAATTTATTTTTATGGACTTTCTGCTTATGCCTTAGTGAGCTTTGGAGCGTTTTTATACCATGTAACCGATCCTCATTGGATAAAAGGATATACCGTACATGCTTTACTAGTAAATACATATTTGTGCAAATACTCTGATTTTTTTAGAGAAATAGAAAACATCTCTCCTTTGATAATGAAATGGAATTCTTATATTGGATTGATAGGACAGTCTATCTTTCAACTTTTCATGATTTTTCTACTATTTTTTAGATGGGGAAAAATATTTGTGCAATACTGGGGATGGATATTTTTTATTTTGAGTCTTATTTTTATTCAGCTTTCTTATCTTCCACACATGGAGATTGCATTGTGGATAGCTATATTTTATCGTTTTGAGTTCAAAAAAATAGCTAAGTATAGTTATAAGTTACCAGAGAATTTAAACTTTAGATACAACATATATCCATCTATATTTTTTTATGTAGTTATTTCTACATTGTATGTCTTAACTAATTACAGAGCAATAAATGAAGTTACATACAAAGTATTAGGAAGTTACCTAACAGGTAAGATATCTTGGGGGTGTTATGCAGCAGGATATGCACTTCCGATTGTATTTAATCAAGATGACTGGCTATGGGAAATAACTGGCTTTTTTTAGAAAAAAAAATTAATAATCAATATAATATTGTTCCTTTTTCTAGTATAAAAGGTAAAAGGCTTCCCTACTTTACAGGTGTAGATCATCTTTTCTTTTCTAATCATGGTTCAGATATACTTTATTATAGAACCATACTTCCTCAAAGAAGACAGTGGGGGGGGAGAGCAACATATTACTGGAAAAATAGAAATAGATAGTGTTGATATAAATTATGCTAAAAAATTGGCTAGTTTTGACTATAAATATCAACATTATACTAAACCTATTACTTATAGAGGAACTTTTTATACTAGCCAATCTAACAATATGGAAATCTCACACACAGAACGATATAAAAAACGAATAGTAAAAACAATAGAATTTACAATTGAAAGTTAACTATGGGATATTTATTTATATTTTTGACTGTATTTTTTACAGTTTATGGACAATTAGTATTCAAATGGAGAATGCAGTTAAAGGGAGCAATTCCAGAGGGAAGTTTTTTTAATAAAATTTATTTTATTATGACTGCTTATCTAGATTTTTGGATAATTTCGGGATTTGCTGCTGCTTTTTTGGCTAGTATGTGTTGGGCTGCTACCCTTACAAAATTCGAACTTTCTTATGCTTACCCTTTTACAAGTTTATCGTTTGTATTAGTTTTTTTTGCAGGAGTTTTTCTTTTTAATGAAGAATTTAATTGGTATAAAGTAGTGGGTTTAGTATTTATTATTCTTGGAGTTATTATTACAGCAAAATTCTAATATAAAAATGAACACATCTATTGGTTTTAATAAGCCTTACATGACAGGCAATGAAACGGAATATATCCGTCAGTCTGTTGAGAGTAAAAAAATATCTGGTGATGGTATATTTACCAAAAGATGCCATCAATTTTTAGAACGCAACTACAACTTCAAAAAGTGTTTACTGACTACTTCTTGTACAGATGCACTAGAAATGGCTGCACTTCTTATTGATTTAAAAGAAGGAGATGAAGTCATTATGCCTTCTTATACTTTTGTTTCTACTTCGAATGCCTTTGTGTTGCGTGGTGCAAAAATTGTTTTTGTAGATAGCGAAAACAATACACCAAATATCGATGCTGACAAAGTAGAAGAACTTATTACTGAAAAAACAAAAGCGATTGTAGTGGTTCATTATGCAGGAATGGCTTGTGATATGGACAAAATTATGGCTATTGCAAACAAGCATAATCTTTTTGTCATTGAAGATGCAGCACAGGCAATCGATAGCTTTTATAAAGGAAAACCATTGGGAAGTATCGGACACTTAGCTACTTTTTCATTTCATGAAACCAAAAATATTATTTCTGGAGAGGGTGGAATGTTAGTCATTAATGATGATAGGTTTATCAAACGAGCCGAAATAATTAGAGAAAAAGGAACAAATCGTTCTGCTTTTTTTAGAGGAGAAATAGATAAATACGGTTGGGTAGATATTGGTTCTTCTTTTTTGCCTTCCGATATTATTGCTGCTTTTTTGTATGCTCAATTAGAAAATTTAGAAGACATACAAAACCGTCGAAAATACATTTGGAATAAATACTATGAAGGTTTGAAAGAATTAGACAGTAAAAATCTTGTCCGAATCCCTCAAATTCCTAGTTATGCTACCAATAATGCACATATGTTTTATTTGGTTTGTAAAGATATTGAAGAACGCTCAGCACTTATTTCCAAACTGAAAGAAAATGATATAAATGCAGTTTTTCACTATTTATCTTTGCACAAATCGCCTTTCTATCAAGATAAACACGACGGAAGAGAGCTTCCAAATTGTGATAATTATGCAGATTGTTTGGTTCGTCTTCCTTTCTATTACGAACTTAAAGAAGAGGAAATAAAACGAGTTATCAAGACAATAACTGATTTTTACCAAAAATAAATCAACAAATATATAAAATGGAATATCAACTTATAGATGACATCAAATGTTATGCGCCTGAATTTGCACATGAAAATGAAGGCTTTTCAGCAGATAGTTTTGAAAAATTATACAAAGTAGAGGAGGATAATTTTTGGTTTAAATCAAGAAATAAAGTCATTCAAGGTTTATTCAAAAAATATTTAGGAGAAAACAAAGCTGCCGAAGTACTAGAAATTGGTTGTGGAACGGGTTATGTTTTGAATGGACTCAAAAATCGCTTTCCTTCTTATTTGCTTATGGGTTCAGAAATTCACCTCAAAGGAATTGAATTTGCCAAAAAAAGATTGCCAGAAGTAGATTTTATTCAACTTGATGCCACCAGAATTCCATTTGAAGGAAAGTTTGATGCTGTTGGTGCTTTTGATGTTCTAGAACATATAGAAGAAGACGTAGAAGTCATGAAAAATGTACATAAAAGCCTCAAAAAAGACGGTTTATTTTTTATTTCTGTTCCTCAATATATGTTTATGTGGAGTAGTGCTGATGATATTGCTTTTCATAAAAGACGCTATACACGTTCGGAAATGAAGCAAAAACTAGAATCTGTAGGCTTTGAAGTAGAATATTTGAGTTCTTTTGTATTTGCACTTTTTCCACTTATGTACACTTCTCGCAAATTAAAAGGTAAAGGAGAGGCTAATCAAGATGAAGAAAATATGGAAGAATTTAATATTCCTCCTATCGTAAACAAGACTTTTTCAGCTTTTATGAAAATAGATGAGTTTTTGATACGCAATGCTGTAAAACTTCCTTTTGGAGGTTCTGTGATTGCTGTGGCTAGAAAAAAATAATACCAAAATAAAAGCTATTTTGACCTTTAATTTTGGTTTCTGCCCACTGACGAAAACTAAAGTTTTCGGTACATTTTTCTCACGCTAAAGCGTAAGTTACAAACATACTTTAGTGAATTTTAGTATAATTTCTAAACAGACTAGAAAGTCTGTTACATATCAAAAAACCGTTTCATTATTTTATAAAAATAATAAAACGGTTTTTCTCTTGCCCTTGTTGGTGTCTTACCAAATAACAATTTGTTTTTCTCTACGCATTTTGTCGCCTTCTTTTACATCAAAAGCCGTAAAGAAAGGGTCAAAGTTACTTAAAGGACCATTTGCACGAAACATTCCGGGTGAGTGATAATCAGTTTCAATTCGGTTGCGAAGCTCTTCGTCTGTGAAGTTTACACGCCAAATTTGCGCCCAACTGACAAAGAAACGCTGCTCTGGCGTAAGTCCATCTTGATTTTCTGGTTTGCCTTCTCTTGTCCATGCTTTTTGAAGCGCATCATAAGCAACAGCCATTCCACCCAAATCAGCAATATTTTCGCCTAGTGTAGCATCGCCTTTTACTTTTATTCCGTCTAAAACTATGTATTCACTATACTGATCAATGAGTGAAGTTGTTTTTTCTTTAAATTGTTCTTTGTCTGTATCTGTCCACCAATTATTCATATTGCCTTCTGCATCATACTGACTTCCTTGGTCATCAAAACCATGTGAAATTTCGTGTCCGATAACTGCTCCAATTCCACCATAATTTACAGCATCGTCTGCATGTTCGCTAAAGAAAGGAGGTTGAAGGATTCCAGCAGGGAATACAATTTCGTTGCTTGTTGGATTGTAGTACGCATTTACAGTAGAAGGAGTCATATGCCACTCTGATTTATCAACAGGCGTTCCTATTTTTGCTAAGTTGTCTTTTAACCTCCAAATATTTGCGTTCATTACATTTTGAGCATAATTATCTTCTGAAAGCTCAAGACCTTCGTAGGTTTTCCAAGTGTCAGGATAACCGATTTTTGTAGTAATGGCTAAAAGTTTTGTAAGAGCTTGTTGTTTGGTGTCTTCTCCCATCCATTCTAAACCTTTGATATGGTCTTCAAAACCTGCACGAACGTCTTTTATCATTATTTCAGCACGTTCTTTTGCCTTCGGACTAAATGCTTCTTTTACATACAACTGACCCAAAGAATGCCCTACACTTCTATCAATTACATTTAAGACAAGTTTCCAACGTTCTTGCATTTCGGTTTGTCCACGCATGGTTTTGTTATAAAAATCAAATGCTTCTTTCTCAAAATCGCTGTTTAAGAAGTTGGCAAAACTACTTGCAAGCTGGTATTTTTGATAATCTTTAAGTGCTTCTAACGAATTACTTTTTAAGATTTTACTCAAACCTGTAAAAAATTCGGGTTCTCCCACAATAACATTTTCTACACTTTCAATATCTTGAAGTCCAACATCTGACAAATGTGCTTTCCAATTTACATTTGGAGAAAGTTTTTGAAGCTCTGCAAAGCTCATTTTGTTGTAATTCTTTTCTGTATCTCTACGCTCTGCTGGCGTGCGAGAAACTTTTGCTAGTGCCGTTTCGATAGCTACTACATTTTTTGCTTTTTTTGCTGCTGTTTCTTCATTTTCTCCCATCAAAACAAACATATTAACGACATGCTTTTCAAAAGCAGCTAATTTTTCTTTGAGGTCTGGCGTTTCATAATAAGCTTTTGGAAGAGAAGTTCCTCCTTGATTCAAATAAAGTGCGTTTGTAGAACTATTTTTTTCGTCAGCCGTTACATAAACACGAAATAAACCACCTGCTACAGCTTTTTGACTAGCCGTAACTTTCAAAAACTCATCTAAAGTAGTGGCTTTATTGATTGCTTCTAAGTGAGGGGTTAAAGGTTTCATTCCTAATTCTTCACGCTTTTCTTCGTTCATTCCACTTTTATAGAAAGCTGCAACATGTCCTTCAGCAGAAGTAGGAGAAGCAGAAGTATTATTGACTGCACTTTCAGCAACACGTTTCAAAATTTCTCTATTTCTTTCCAAAATTTCACTAAAACTTGTCCAGCGAGTTTCAGAGGCAGGAATAGGATTTTTTTTCAGCCAGTTTCCATTGACATACATAAAAAAGTCATCTTGAGGACGAACAGTTGTATCCAAGTTTGTTAAGTCAATAGCTAAATAATCCGTTGGTTTTTTATCAGTTACTTCTTCTTCTGTTACCTCGGTAGCAGTTGTTTTTTTTGGTTCATTGCAAGAAGTTAGACCTAATCCGAAAGTCAGACCCAATGCAAAAGTTCCAATTTTGTAAATAGAATGTTTCATATAAATTGAAATGAGGGATATAAAATAAAATGTTTGTGAAATTGTATGCGCTAATTAATTGTTTAGCAAGATACATAAATCATAAACTGTCCAAAAGATAGCAATGAAGTTTTAAAGATTATTAGTAAAATAATTGGAGACTTAGGAAAAGTGTATTTTTGAACAAACCTACTAAAAATTATGAGAAATTAT